>JANLRE010000332.1:0-1205 GCA_031368205.1 Fimbriiglobus sp.
CGCTATAATCCCTTCGGGATAAAAACCAAGCAGGTTGAAGCATCCCGGTAGGGATGTCAGCCATTAGCCTGGGGTTGAGCGCAGCGACACCCCAGGATTCGATTCCCACCCGGATCAACGCATCCTGAAGGGATGCCAGCGATTAGCTTGTGGTAGAGTGTAGTAACACCCTAGGCGCTGCTTGTATGGGGACTTCATCACATGTGGCCGACACTTCAAGCCAAGCTCGCACACTTCCACGCACTCGAAGAGAAACTCGCCGATCCCGTGATTGCGATGGACCCGGCGAAGTTCTCGGTCGTTGCCAAAGAACATAGCGCCCTGATGAAGCTGATTAAGCCCTACCTTGAATACTTGAACCTCGACAAGTCCATTCAGGACTCCGAAGCGTTACTCAAGTCCGAATCCGATTCGGACATGGTAGCAATGGTCGAAGAAGAACTCTCGGCGTTGCGGCCCAAACGCGACGCCCTTCGGGAGAAACTCGAAGACCAACTCCTCGTCGATCCCGCCGAAGACTTTGACAGCCTCATCATCGAAATCCGCGCCGGCACGGGTGGCGATGAAGCCGCGTTGTTTGCGGGAGAGTTGTACGAAATGTACACCCGGTACGCGCGGACGCAACGGTGGGCGATCGACGAGCTTTCGACCAGTACCGGCGAAGCGGGCGGGTTCAAGGAAGTGTCGTTCAGCATCAAGGGCGAAGGCGTTTATCAGGCGTTGCGGTTCGAGTCCGGCGGGCACCGGGTGCAGCGGGTGCCGAAGACCGAAACGCAGGGGCGGATTCACACGTCGCTCGCCACGGTCGGGGTGATGCCGGAACCGGACGAAGTGCAGGTGGACATCAAACCAGCAGACTTGATTATCGAAACCATGCGGGCCGGGGGCGCGGGCGGGCAGCACGTCAACAAAACCGAATCCGCCGTCCGGATTTGGTACAAGCAAGGCACGCCGGACCAGATCGAAGTGAAGTGCCAGGACGGGCGCAGTCAGCACAAGAACAAAGACCAAGCGATGCGGGTGCTGCGTGGCCGCGTGTTTGAAGCCCAACAGCGGAAACTGCACCGCGAACGCGCCGAAATGCGTCGCACCCTGATCGGCGGCGGCGACCGCAGCGAACGCATCCGCACCTACAACTACCCCGACGGTCGCATCACCGATCACCGCATCGGTCTGAGCGTCTACAAGCTAATGGAAATCCTCGG
>JANLRE010000350.1:0-7588 GCA_031368205.1 Fimbriiglobus sp.
TGTTCATCGCCGACGGCCACCACCGCTACGAGACCGGGTTAAAGTATCTTGAAGAACAACAAGCAGCGGGTACGGTGGCCGACGATGAAGCGGCACCAAACTATTGCTTGATGATGCTGGTCGGCATGAGCGATCCGGGACTGATCATCCTGCCAACCCACCGGCTGGTGAGCGGATTGTCTGCCGTTACATCCGGCGAATTGAAAGCGGCTCTGGCGGATCACTTCGACATCGTCGGTGAATTCGGCGACGACGCGACCGCTTGTTGGGAGCACGTGCAGCTTGAAGAATCGCAAGCCGTGCTGGGCTTCGGCACCGTGGCGGACGGCCAATACTTCGCGGTGAAGTTACGGGACACCAGCATCATGGACACGCTCGCGCCGACGCAATCGGCGGAGTGGCGGAGCCTCGCGGTGAGCATTTTGCACAAGCTCGTGATCGAAAAGTTGATGCCCGAAAAGCTCGGCGGCGCCCCGGCGTGTCAGTACGTCCACTTACTGGAGGAAGTCACCGCGGCGGTGACTTCCAAGACCTGTCAAGTGGCCTGCCTCGTGCCGCCCGTTTCAATGGACCACGTCGAGATGATCGCCGGCAACCGCGAGAAGATGCCGCCCAAATCAACCTACTTCTACCCGAAGTTGCTCACCGGAATGGTCCTGAACTCGCTGAAGCGGGATTAGCGTAGGCGGAAGTTCGTCTAGTTTATATTCGTTTTCTACCCCGTTGGGGTTGAAAACCAGTCTTCTGCAAACGTGAACAAATTTCCCATTCCGCATCGGCTATAATCCCCCGCATGGCTACTGACACGCCGATCTTGTTGACCTACGATCGCGGGACTGTTCTGCTCGGGGACGGGCCGACGGGGTTCGACTTCACCACGTTGCCGGGGGTGCAGTACGACGAACGCACGTTGCGATACCGGGCGCAGGCGATTGACTACCGCAGCATCGTTGAACACCTTTTACGCGACAAGATTCCGTACACCGATCACGCGCGGGGTTGGGAGAACGTGCCGACGGGGTGGAAGCTTCACACGGATCGGGAACCGCACCCTCACCAAGCGGAGGGGTTGGCAGTCTGGTGGAAGACGGGGCGGCGGGGCACGGTGGTGTTGCCGACCGGGACGGGGAAGACGTTTCTTGCCGTGATGTGTATTGAGAAAGTCGCACGCCCGACGCTGATTGTCACGCCGACGCTGGACCTGTTGCGGCAGTGGTACGACCAACTCGAAGGCTACTTCAAAACGGAAATCGGGGCGGTCGGCGGCGGGGATTACGACTTCAAACCGATCACGGTGACGACCTACGACTCGGCGTACATTCACCTCGAACGCTGGGGCAACAAGTACGGGTTTCTGGTGTTCGACGAAGCACACCACTTGCCCGGTGCGACCTATCAGATGGCGGCCACGGCGAGCCTTGCCCCGTTTCGCCTGGGCCTGACCGCGACGCCGGAACGGGCGGACGGCATGGACGCACTCTTGCCGCAACTCATCGGGCCGATCGTGTACCGTCGCGAGATTAGTGAACTGTCCGGGGACTACCTCGCGGAGTACCGCACGAAGCGGGTTTACATCGACCTGACGACCGAAGAAGACGCCGAGTATCGCCGCTGCCGTGAAGAGTACCAGACGTTCCGGCAAACCCTACTCAACCAAGGCGTCAGCCTGAGCGGGCCGACGGGGTGGCAGAAGTTTATCTTCACGGCCAGTCGCAGTGCCGAAGGCATGTCCGCGTTGCGGGCACAACGACAGTTCAAGCAAATCGAGCGTAGCGCGAGCGGCAAGTTTCTGGCCCTCGAAGAGTTGCTCCGCAAGCACGCCGGAGAACGCTTCTTGATCTTCACCGCAGACAACGCCACGGTGTACCAAATCGCCCGCCGCTACTTGGTCCCGGCGATTACGCATCAGACGAAGATGAAGGAACGCAAACAGATTCTGGAACGCTTCCACAGCGGCGAATACGCCATTCTGGTCACCAGCCAAGTCCTGAACGAAGGCGTGGACGTTCCCGCCGCCAGCGTCGGCATCGTGCTATCCGGCAGTGGGACGATCAAAGAAAACGTGCAACGACTTGGACGCATCCTACGAAAGTACGGCGACAAGCAAGCCACGCTGTACGAGATCGTGGCGCGCGGCACCACCGAAGAATTCACCAGCGAACGCCGCCGCCAGCACGACGCCTTTTCGTGAAATTCGTTACTGGTCGTGGGGTGCGTCCACGTCGGACCATTGCGTCACGTCGAGGCGGGTGTGGGAAGTCACTTGCTGCAACTCGGGGGCGGCGCGGTAGGCGTTGGACCACATCGGGCCGAGTTGGGCAACGGCCACCAGCGGAATCTCGGGGTACTCGCGGTAGATCACGACTTCGTCGTGGGTCGTTGCGTCGATCGTGCCGTCGGGGAGCGCGTCGGCGGCGATGTCGCGGATCGGGTCGCCGCCGCCGCCCGTCGGACCGACGAAGACGTTGATCCCCCGCAACGACCAGGGGCCGTTGCCGATCAACTTCGGGGCGGCGTCCTCAAACGCTTGCTGCAATCCGCTCGAAGCTTTCGACTTCGCGCCGAAATGGGTGAAGAGCATCCCGGCCAGATCGACTTCACCAAGGCGGTGATCGAGGTAGGCACGGGTCTGTTCCCGGACCACCTTCAGCAACTCACTGTGGCCGTCGGTGGTGTTCAAACACGCTTGGTACAACCCGCCGAACTTCAGTTCGAGTCCTTGTTGGACGTGTTGATCCAAGTCGTTGAGGTCGTCGTCGGTCAGAGACTGCACGAAAACTTGGACCGCGTCTTCCGTGGTACTGCACCCGGCGGGTAGGAATTCCCGTTCGTGGTGGGGGTTGGCGATCAGGTCCGTGTCGGCGGTCAGTTCCGGGACGCATAACTCGACCCGTTGCCGACACCCGGTCACTTCGGACAACAGCGCGACGAGGAAATCCTTCAACTGGCGACAAATCCGCACCACGGCTTTCGTCAGCAGTTGTTGGTGTTGAGCGTGCGGGTAGCTTCGCACCGCATCGGCGAATTCGCTCGCCGTGAGCTTCCGCATCCCTTTGTGGTAGTTCACGTGGGTCAACAATTGGTCGATCGCTAGGCCCGCTTCCGCTTCCCGTTCGGTGCTGATTTGCTCGAAGCGAATCCGGGTTCGGTCGAGGATGCCCAGCACTTGCCGGATCGCTTCTTCGGTCCCGGCTAAGCGGAAAAGCGGGGTTTCGATCAAGCTCGGGAACAACGTGGTCAGTTCCTCCTTAATCATCTCAGTCAGCTCGTCCGCCGCGTTGGCGAGGGCGTCTTCCAAGGGCGTCGATCCGCGGTTGGCCGGGGTGTTGGGGCGACCGAGGATTCTTTGCCACTGGTCGAGGACGGTCGCCGCTTTATCGAGGTCCGGGGATCGCGCCAGCCATCGCTTGGGGGCCAATTGCTCGATGCCGTTGGCAATCAATTCTTTGACACTGAGGCCCATCGCTTGGTCGGCGGCCTGCGTCAAGTGGGCCGCGAGTTGATCGGGTTCCAGGCCGATGCGTTTCCACTGCTCGTTGGCCCACACCGGAATCACCTGCCGGACTTGGGCGGGGTCCGGACTGACCCAATGGTTGACGAGAACGGGCGCCAAGATGCGGGCCGTCCGGGCGACCAGTTCCGCACGCGGCCAACTGAACCGGGTCATGCCGAACGTTTGGATTTGCGCGTTGGGCGTGTCTTCACTCGGCGCGGGGCGGACGTTATCGACAAGCGGCCCGAGTTGGGTGAACAGGTGCAACCGCAGGTAGTCGGCGGCCAGGGTCGTACAGTCCCGATCATCCCCGTCCGACTTGCGGGCGGGTGGCGTCCGCTCCTGTTCGAGGGTCGTCCCGGACCGGCGTGCGTTCGGCGTCAACCGTAACGTGCCGGACGACCGTGGCGCCGGGTGGTTGATCTGTCCAGGACTGCGCGAGGTGAAATTCGGCTGCGTGCCGCTGCCACGATTCGCCGTCGAAACCGGCGTTAAACTGGAACCGCTGGACGACGTTGAGAGCGGGTGGTTCATCCCCGGCAAGAGGTAGACACGCGAGAACGGCGCCTCCGTTTCGCGGACTGGCGCACTGCGTTCGTCGTAGACCGCATTGAACACGGTTTCGGAGCGATTGAAATGGTGCAACTCCGTCAGGGCGGCGTAAGTATTAGCCTGGGCTTGCGGGGTGATGTCGCCCGATTGGACATCCGGGGGTGTTAACAAAATCCCGACCAGTTCCGGGTTGGCGTAGCCCAATCGACGGAGTCGGATTCGCAGGGCGTAAGCCATGTCCAAGAACATCCCGCTGCCGGTGCCCCCACCCAGACCGGCCACGACGTAGACCCGTGGGCGATTGGTTTGCATTTGCAACCCGGTCGATAACTGCGTCTGCATCATCGACTGAGGGTCCAGACAGGTTTCGAGTTCGGAATGCAGTTTGTGAACCAGCGTTCGGTAGTGGTCACAGAACGCCAGTCGGCCGAACAACCGCATGCCCAAGGTGACGGGGTTACGCGGTAGCCGGTACAGCAACGACGGGTCGAACCACCCTTCCAGCAGCGTTCGACCGTTGAGCCGGGGTTTCAGGTAGTGGGCGGCGCGATGCAATTTCGCGGCGTAGACCTCGTCGTCCCGAAGCCCTGCTAACCCGGCCCAACTTTGGTCGGTCGTCGAAGAGGCCAGGGCCTCCGGATCGGTGTCGATGTAAAGCGTGCGAATCAGCGGTGTTTTATCCGACGGTCCGTAGCGGTCCGAGAGACCTTTGCGGAATCGTTGCAGAACACGCATCCCCGTGTAGCCCAAGCCGACGATCAACGTGGGTCGCAAGGAACCCGTGCCGGTTTGTTCGGGCGGTGCGACCTGATCGACCAAGGCCGACGGCTCCATCGCCGACCGTGGGGAAGGCGTCACTTCGTTTGAACTGTAACTCGGAGTAGACGAGGCCGCGTAAAGGCTGGAGCCGTTGACTTCCAGGTGGTTCAGAAGTTGGGACGGCATCCCGGTCGGGGTCAGGCCGTCGGCAGTGAGGTACACCTCGATCCGTTCGGAGGGGGAGGTGTCCGGGCCAGGCGTCGAGTGCGTCGTGACGGCGGACACGATTTCGCTCGGGCGGGTGACGGCCGTGCGGGGGATCTCACCGCCGGTTCGCAGGGCGTTGACCATTGCCATGACGTTCGGGAACCGCTCGTCCGGCTTCTTCGCCAACGCCCGCAGTAAGGCCGGCCGGTCATACGACGGCGACGGGTTCAAGTTCGGCGGCATTTGCAAATGCTGCATCAGCAGTTGCTGCATACTCGTGCCGTCGAACGGCCGGTGCCCGGTGAGCAACTCTTGGTACACGCACGCCAAGCTGTACTGATCGCAGAACCGCGACACGAAGCCGTCAAAGGTTTCCGGTGCCGCGTACACGGGCGTGATGCCGCCGGTGACTTGCGCCATCAGCCCTTGCAAGTCCTTCACTTGGCCGAAGTCCGCGACCTTGACGTGGTCGTGCATCAAGAACAGGTTCTGCGGCTTGATGTCCAGGTGCTGGAGTTGGAACTTGCTGTTGAACAGGTCCAGCACTTCTGCCGTTTCGGACATGTACCGCATCAGTTCGTCGCGGGGGATGCCCGGCAAGCCTTGCTTCCGGCAAACGCGGAATCGGTCCCACAAGTTGCAGTCGGCCAGCTCCATCGTAATCATCAACCGGCCGTCCACGATGTCGTAGCGGTCCAGCGCCAACAGGTACGGGTGCCGGACCTCCTGGACCCGCTTGAGGGCCTTCAGTTCTTGCTCGGCGAAGCGGTAGGCGTCGGTCTCCCGGTTGCGCAAGTCACCGTGAACGATCTTGATCGCCTTGAAGATCCCACCGGGGGCTTCGGCCTTCCAGACCTCGCCGAAGCCGCCGCTCCCGAGTCGCTCGATGAGGCGGTAACCTTTGATCGGCTCGGCTTGGCTTTCAATTCGCACTGACATATCGCGTCCCGTCCACTCAAGTTGCAAGTTTCAGAGAAGTCACCTGGGGTGTCGCTACGCTCAACCCCAGGCTAATCGCTGGCATCCCTTCAGGATGCCTCGACTGGCTTGTATCCCGAAGGGATTGCAGCCATTAGCCTGGGGTCGCGTTTCGCGCACCCCAGGAAACTGTCGCCCATATTCTTCGACTCCGGAGGAGTCGCAGCGCTCGGTACAACCTCTCACTCACATCGAATCACAACACGGATACGTGTTCGTATTCGACTGCCACGACTCCACGGCGTAACAAAACCAGTTCCAACACTCTCCCTGAATTCCATCGACAACCCCAACTTCCGATCAGCCTACCCGCCGGGTACAGTCCAGGGAATATCCCGTCGGGTATGCGGACTGAGATCGAGGTTCACTTGGCTCTCGTAGGCACCACGGGCGTGTTCCGCCAATTGCGGCAACCGCGCCAGGTCCAGCCGAGAGTATTCGCGGTAGAACACCACGTCGTCCGCCAATGGCGCCGCGATCAACGGAAAATCATCGTGCTCTCCGATGACCAGTTTGCGAAGTTGGTCCCCGGACTCACCTGGTGGTGCAGCCAGGATGGAGGTTTCCACGGGTCGTGGCCCGGACAGCGTCGTGAGGTTCGGTGCCGCATCGTCAAATGCCTTCCGCAACAGTTCGACGGTGTCCTCGCCCGGTCCGCGGTAGCGTAGCAAGATCGTCGCGGGGTCGGTTTTTTCGAGTCGGGCGTCGAGGAACGCACGGGTCTGGGTGTTCAGCAGTGCAATGAAGTCCGGCCCCCGGTCGGGCTTCAAACAGACAGTGGCCAAGCCCCGAAAGTTCTTGGAGACTTCGCGCTGGAACGCTTGGTCGAAAGCCAAGATGTCTTCCGGCGGTAACGCATCAATGACTCGTTCGGCGGTGTCCACGATCGTGTTGCAACCCGCCGGCAGAATCAACTTGCCGCACAAGAAGGTGTTCGAGGCTTTCAGCGCCGGGGCAAATGCTTCGCTCATCTCCATCAACCGGATGCGGCAAAAGTTGACTTCCCGCAGGTACTCCGGGATGTTGTTCATCATCCCGCGATACAGCGACAGTGCGATCGTGAGTTTCGTGAGTTGAAACCGTTTCGTGGGGTACTGCCGCATCACATCAAGCAGTTCACCCGTCAAGGACGACTTCCGACCCGCAAACCCACCCAGCCCGGATGTCGAACCCAGCCCGCCGATGATTTGGAACAACCGCGTGTAGGTATCCCGAACGTCGCGTTGGAGGTCCGCGAGGTCGAACTCGAGCGACTCAATGGTGTGCTTCAATCGGTGTGTCATCTGGTTCAACGATTCTTCGGCGCCCGCCAAGCGATACTGCGGTTGCTCGATGAACGACACGGCCAGGGTCGAGAGGTCGGCTTCCGCCTCTGTGCCGATCTTATTCGCGGTGACTTGGATGGTCGCTTCCAAGCTGCCGACCAGTTCCCCGTCCGGCTTGCCGTACAGGTTCAACCGTTGTTCCAACACCCCACAGGCCGCCGTGGCGTCCATTCGACCAGCACCGGGGGTGCGGGTGCGGAGGGTGTCAACGGCCGCTTCAAACACGGCTTCGGGTGATTCGCGCAAGGCTTCGTGCGCTACCTGTTGGAAGCGG
>JANLRE010000377.1:0-2376 GCA_031368205.1 Fimbriiglobus sp.
CCAGTATTCGGTTCACCCGAGATGTCGTAGACCAACCGCCGTTGGAACGCCAACGCGGTCGGCAAGTCTAACGAACCAAGCAAATACGCTTGGACCACGGGTCCAACGGAGGGTGTGGGGCAACTGGTTTCAAACACGACATCGATCCTTTTTTTCCCCGTGAAGGAGTATGTTCCTACTCTAGCACGCAACACAACATTGCGAGAACGTGACTTTTTGAAACGAGCGACCTGTCATGGACGTTGGGAAAAATCGGTACTTGCCAGCGCTACTCGCGGTCATCATGACCGTGTTGAACAGTACGAAACCAGTAGTTGTCGATGACACTGCGTATCTTTTGTTTGCTCGGCATCTTGCATCGAACCCAGTCCACCCGTATGCCTTCGAGCTTTTTTGGTACTCCACACCACAACCGGCGATGGAAGTTTTGCTTCCGCCGGTGCTACCGTACTGGCTGGCAGGTGGGATCAGTATTTTCGGTGAGCATTTGTTGTTGCTGAAACTGTGGCTCTTTCCGTTCGCCTGGATCTTTTGCGAAGCGGCGGCGTTTCTGTTGCGGCGCTTCGAGCGAAAAACAACACGCGATGGCATCATGTTGTTGGCGTTCTCACCGGCGGTGTTGCCGCTATTCAACTTCATGCTGGATGTGCCCGCTGTGGCGCTCGGGTTGGCAAGCGTGGCGTGCCTGATTCGTGGCTGCGAAAATCAGCGAACCCGTTGGCTGATCCTGAGTGGAATAGCCGCCGCACTTGCGGCGCAGACGAAGTACACGATGATTTCACTCCCCGCTGTGTTGCTGTGGTACGGGTTCACCCACCGCAAAGCCTGGCAAGTCAGTGTTGCAATTGCGACTGGATTATCACTGTTCGTGGCGTGGGAATTTTACGTGCTGCAAGTCTGTGGTGAGAGCCATTTCTTGCACCACTTGCGTGCGCAACAACCAATCGGGAATGAAGTCGGTTTCGTGGCAGCGTTACAAAATTGGTGGTCTGAAAAGTCCGAGTTGGCGAAGCCGATGGTTGGCTACCTCGGCGGTCTCGCGGTGGTGTCGGGTTTGTATGTGGGTCGCGCCGTCGGGTTTCCGCGGTGGGTTATCATTGCTACTGCAATCATCACGGCACTCGGCTTGACTGCGGCTTGTGTGACGCCTTATTCGGATTCCCTGTTACTGCGCGATGCACAAACCGGAACGCCACGGTTGCAACTCTCGGAACTTGTCTTCAATAGTTTGGGAACAGCGGTTGTCGTCACGATTCTGTTAGCTTGTTTCACATTGCTCGTTCGTCGCCGGAAGTGGAAAGTCTCGTTACGGTTCAACCGTATGTCGTGGTTCTTGGTCGGTTGGTTGGCCATCGAAGTGGGTGCCTACTTTGTGTTGACACCCTTCCCCGCCGCCCGGCGGGTGATGATGATTGCAATCTTGTTCAATTTCATCGCCTCGCGGTTGGTCAGTCGGGTTCGCAGTGTGAAACCCAATCAATGGGTTGTGATTTACGGTGCGGTATTCGGGTGTGCTATTTTCGCGCTCGATTGTTGGGACGCTTGGCCGGAACGACAGCTTGCGTACCGGGCGTCGGCAACAATCGGCGAACGCGGTCAACATCAGGTTTGGACACAAGGGCATTGGGGTTGGCAATACTACACGGATCGCCTCGGGATGAAGTTGGTTCACCCTGGCCACACGCTGATTCATCGTGGCGATTGGCTCGTGTTGCCACTGATGCCGGATCAGGTGGGCTTTTATCGCCCCTATCATGGTGGAGCCGAGTTCGAGAAGAATTGGGCAATCCTCGAACCGATCGGGGAACACGTCTGGGACGACCCGTTGCCCTACCAAACCGTGCCGACGCTTTATGGCGGGACGGTCCCGATTCTTGGTCGGGACTACCCCCGCTTACGAGTGGGTGTTTACCGGGTCACACAAGATTGGACGCCACAACCGCTACCCCGGTAGTTCCCGTTTCTAACGGCGACGAAAGAATAACTACCGTGCCAATTCCCGCGCCGACCAAGCTGCTGGAAAGCGAACTGTCCGTGAACAACGCAAAAGTTGGTTAGTTAATGTTGCTGGATTGGTGGCCCCGTTAGGGGTCAAGGCCTGTAGCCACGGGTGAAGGCTTTGCGCAACCCGTGGAATCCGAGACTCCCCAACTCAACTGCCCTGAAGGGGCAGCGGAATTCCTTCGCCCCTTCAGGGCAAGTGACAAGAGGGTGACTCTGTCCACGGGTTCCGCTGCGCTCCACCCGTGGCTGGTATCTTACAAGTAGCCACTCGTTTCCCACTTCGTTCTGGGATGTGGCAACGACCAAACACGAAGGATGAGACCGTCTCGTGGCTCGGTTTTCCAAACCGCAGTGTAGTTGGGTCCGCCTTCG
>JANLRE010000391.1:0-2052 GCA_031368205.1 Fimbriiglobus sp.
GGTTCGTCACTTTCCCGGTCGCAATGTCTACCTTCCGGACGAAGCCTTGGGTGGCCCCCCGCAAGGCGTCCGCGACGTACAGCGATTTCCCGTCGGGCGTGATGTCGATGCCGTTCAGGTTCGTCCCGACTTTCCACGGGGCGAGCAGTGATTGCGTGACCACATCAAAGCGCTGGACGAAGCCGTCCGTGTCGGTGAAGAAGAGTATGTTCCGTGTCGAATCGAACACCACGTCCCGACGGGTGCTACTCGGGATCACCGCCAACGTGCCGAACGGGTTCAGTGTGATGTTCGATTGCGAACCGATGACCCCCGCCGTCAGGTCGTTGACCGTGATGTTTTGCCGGCCTGGGCTGTTCAACTTAATGCTGAACGTCTTGCTGCCCTTGTCCGCAGCAGTAAAGGTGTAGTCCGCAGGCAGAATGGCCGAAGCGTCGCTACTGGTGGTTCGCACGGTGCCGGTGTAGTTTTGCAGAACCGTACCGGCGGCATCTTTGGCCACGATGGTCACGTTGGCGGTCGTGCCGATCGTCCCGATTTGCGGGAACTGGGTTGTGAACGTCAGCGAGGCGAGTTTGCCGTCGGCGACGGGTATCGAGAGTTGCCGCAACCCGGACGGCGTGGCGATGTACAAGAACTTGGAGTCGGGCGAAACCGCCAGCGTGCTGTTGCCGACACTTTCCCCGACATCAATGCGATACCGCTCGGTCCAGTTCGTGGTCTCCAGGGCGACGATTTGTGACGCCGCCGCATCCAGAGTGAACAGGGCCGTACCGGCCGCATCGAACGTCGCACCGCTGTTGATGCCGACGAGGTTTTGGACACCGTTCAAGTTGTTATCAACGATCGACAAGACGTTCTGCGTGAAGCCCACGCCGATCGCGGCCAGCACACCGTTCTTGCTGACCGCCGGCGAGAACAGGTTACTTTGAAAGCTTAAAACCCCCGAAGACTTGGTCAGCGTCGTACCGGAAGCCGAGTTGTACAACGAAACGCTGCTGGTAACCGGGAAGGGTTGATCGTTCAGGCTCAGCACCGCCGAGCGATCCGCAGACCGCGCCAAATTCCCACTGATGGCGCCGCTGCTGATCGTATCCGTGCCGAGATTGATCGCGCTGCCGTCGGACAGCAATGCGACTTTGCCGTCCGGGATTGCGATGTCGGTGGCGGAGACGCCGTGAATCAGCGTGGCGGCTCCGGTCGTGAGGTCGTACTTGCGGACGAGGCCTTCGGTGTAACCGGGGAACGTGTCCGGGGCGTAAAGGTACTGGCCGTTGATCGTGTAATCGGCGTCGTTGAAAAGTGTACCGACTTTTGCGGACGGCAGCAGCGATTGCGTGGCCACGTCGAACCGCGTGATGGACCCCCGATTTCCGACGACGATGACCTGGTTCCGCGTGCTGTCGTAGATCAGATCACTGGCCGCTTCGGCGAAGGGAATGCTGGTCGCCGGTTGTCCCGCCGCGTTCACCCGGATGTTCTTCTGCGTCACGGTGAGGGCGTCTAGCAATTCCTGGAAGACGATCGACTGTTGCCCAGGGGTTTTCAAAGTCAGTGGGAACGTCTTGGAGCCTTTATCCGCTGCGGTGAACGTGTAGCTACTCGGGAGCGTGGCCAGTGGGTCACTGGAGTTGATTTGCAACACCCCGTTAAACCCCGTCAGCACATCCCCGCTGGCGTTCTTGACGGTCACCGTTACCGAACTGGGTACGCCTGCCGTGATGAACGCAGGAAACGGTGACGAGATCGACAAGATGGCTGGTGTGCCGTCCGCCTGGGCCAAGTCGAACCGCCGAACCCCCGCCGGTGTGGCGATGAACAGCAACTTGCCGTCCGCACTCGCCACCATGTTGCCGCTGTTGAACGTCTGGAACGCCGGCATGTTCTCGCCGATCCCCATCCGGTATTTTTCCACCCACGTTTTCGTGTCGATGGCGACGAGTTCGTCCGTGAACGAGTTGATGCCATAAAGCACATCGCGTTGCCGATCGAACAGGACGCCGCCGTTGAGGTCGTTGAAGTTTTCGAGACGGATGCCGCACTCGAAGCCCT
>JANLRE010000406.1:0-1396 GCA_031368205.1 Fimbriiglobus sp.
CTCACGGTCAGCCCGGCCTTCGGAACCTTGGTCGGCGTCGATGCCGATCCCGCGTTGAACGGTTTCCAAGTGGTCGCCAACGGCGCCGGCCAAGCGACGTTTACACTTCAGCGCCCGACTGGCATTGGCAACAACACGATCAACGCAACAGGGGCTTACAACCAATCCTCCACCGCGAAGCTGTTCGGCGGTTCGACGGCTTCGGGCGACTTTGTCCAGACCTACAACTTGCCGACGGTGCGGCGCTTGGACTTCGATTCGGTCAGTATTCCGGCACCACAGCCGTCGGGTACGTCGGGGTTGGCGCCTCCCAAGTTTACGTCAGTGCGGCTGGCAATGCACTCGGCTGGGTGGCGGTCCGGCCACGAGCTTTGATCGCGGCGGCGCTTTCACCAATCTCGTTCGTGACGGCAACGTGGGAACAACCTCGACGCCGGGCGGTTTCCACCTCGACCTGGGTGCCGCGGGCGACTACTACGTGACGGTCACGTTGGGCGACCCCGCCTTCACGCGAGATTTCATGAACGTCGCCGTGGTGCCAGGTTTCGGCACTCTTGTCGCGGACCCCGATGTCACGCTAACGAACCCGACGAACCTAAGCGGGGCAAATGGGCAGTCGAACAATGTCACTGTTCACGTCACGACCAATGGAACCGGGCAGTTGCGATTGCGGTTCACGAACACGGGTGGATTTGGGTATTGGTCCGTGCAAACTCTGGAAGTTCGCCCGGTTGCCAACCGTGCGACACACGGGTTGACTCTGCAATCGCCTGCCACCGTTAACGCGGACGGCACCACGCTTGCGACGTACCAAGTCACGGGTGTCACCCCGTCGTCACTCGTGACAATCGGGACGCAATTCGGCGTGGTCGATTTGTACTTCAATGGCGCCGCGTTCGTGCCCGATGCCAGCGTTGGCGCGGGCGGGTACGTCGGCTTCCAAGCCATCAGTGATAAAACCGGGAATGTCCAATTCCGTGTCAAATCGCCACTATCGCCAGCGGACATCACAGGGAAAGTGTGGGCGACAGAACTCACGGGCTTGGGGGCGAGCAGCCTGTCGCAACTGTACGTCGGGGTTGGTACGGGCGGCCCGGCGACGGCGCAACTTTTCGACTTCGATTCCGGTGCGAGTCCGACTGCGGCAGGCTTCACCGGCGTTCGCGGTACCGATCTCGTTAACGCAGTCACCGGATTCGGCTGGAAGTCCGCCGTCGGCGATTACGATCGCGGGTCGGCGGCCGGCACCGCGACGCCGGACCTGTTCCGTGACGCCACGTGGGGCTACGGCTACACCGGGGTGTTCCAAGTCGCCGTGACGCCAGGGGCTGCGATGAAAGCCCGTGTGTATGTGGGTGATTCCTACGCCGGGTGGCCGGGAATCACGATCCTCGCC
>JANLRE010000416.1:0-2783 GCA_031368205.1 Fimbriiglobus sp.
GAAATCGATCCTCGGACGCGATCTTGCATCGCTGGCAAATCGACCGCAAGCGGGTTCACTTTTTGTGTTATGACCAGATGGATGGCTCCGTTCGCGGTGTCCTGGAACGGCACTTCGACATTGTGTCGTCTCCACTTGGACTTGCGAAAAGTATGAAGCCTCCGGCATTCTCCGCCCTGGAAGATGTCGCCCGGAAACACCTCTACCAGACCACCGGAACTTGGCACGATGCCGGGCCACCCGGTTGGCAAATGGCGTCGTCCGGATGGCCCGTGTCGCAGTTCTTCCGCCGGGATGTTACCTTCGATTTCTGGCCCATTGTGGATGGCCAATACGAATGGTACGTGAGCGAACCGGGGCTGAAGGGTTTATCACGACTCACTCGTTGGGATTCGTCTCGGTCGCCGGAAAAAGGTGTGAAGCCAAAATGGACGAAGGTGGGTAGTTGGACGGGAAATTTAGCTGGCGATTTCTACGTCGTCGCTGGTGGTGCGGATCGTTACTTCGTGTCTGGTTCCGATGGCAGCATTTTCCTAGCCCCGCGTGGTGGTAAACCGGGTGATCCGCTGAAGGAAGTTTGGACGGAATCGCCCGTTGCGTTGTTGCTCCACGATGCGGACGCCGGGAAGTCGTATGCGTTCACGAAGGAGCAATATTTCGAGATCACCGACCCCATCCAACCCAAGCCGCACACCGTCACGTTCCGCTTCCCCATCATCCGTCAATGGGACGCTTACAAAGCTCTCGACACCGCCGCCAAGTGCGGTCGCGTCATCCGTGGGTTGCCGGAACCGCCAGCCGTCAAGCCGTAACGAAGGTGTCTTATGGTTTGCATTCCGATCACAACTTTGGCCCTACTCGTCGCGTGCGAAACGAAGGTGTCTCATGATTTGCATTCCGATCACAACTTTAGCACTGCTAGTAGCGTGTGAGATACAAGGCGAGTCACCATACCTGACAAAGCCACTCATTCGAGCGGCGGTGTCAGGTGGGCAGGTCTTTATCTCACCGAATCGACATTCTCGGGATGCGCCAAAATGGAGCGGTCAGGAAAATGTCGATCTGGTTTACCAAGATATATCGGGAAATGGCAAACCGATTGCATGCATCAATCCTGCAATGGAAAATGCCACATTCCAATCTATTCTCCACCGATGGCATGTCGATCGGACACGATTTCGATATTTGAGCTACGATAACTGGAATAACTCAAGTGTAGAGCCGTTGCGTCAGAACATTTTGATTGGGTCGCCACTACTCGATGATGTCAAAAAAATGAATGGCAAGATTACGTCTTTGCCAAACAAAATTCCCCACCCTGACAAAGATCGGTCAAGCGGCTTAGTGTATGATGCTGGCCCGTTTGGGTGGCAGACAAGAACGATGTTGCGGTTGACGCCCTTGCAATATCACTTTGTTTTCTTCGATTTCTGGCCCATTGCTGATGGCCAATATGAATGGTACGTGAGCGAACCGGGATTGAAGGGTTTATCACATCTCACTCGTTGGGATTCGTCTCGGTCACCTGAGAAGGGTGCGAAATGGACGGAGACGGGTAGTTGGACAGGCACCTTGGCAGGCGATTTCTACGTGGTCGCTAGCGGTGCGGATCGCTACTTCATGTCTGGTTCCGATGGCCGCATTTTCCTTGCCCCTCGTGGCGGCAAACCGGGTGATCCGCTGAAGGAAGTTTGGACGGAATCGCCCGTTGCTCTATTGCTCCACGATGCAGACGCCGGAAAATCCTATGCGTTCACGAAGGAGCAATATTTCGAGATCACCGACCCCATCCAACCGAAGCCGCACACCGTCACGTTCCGCTTCCCCATCAGCCGTCAGTGGGACGCTTACAAAGCTCTCGACACCGCCGCCAAGTGCGGTCGCGTCATCCGTGGGTTGCCGGAACCGAAGTAGCGGCGTGGCCGCTTGCGGTGTGGTCGCGGGGCGGGTAGTATTTGGCTATGAACACTTACCCGCATATTCCCGTGGCCGTGGACCGGCGAGACTTCCTGTACCGTGCCGGGGGCGGGTTGGGGGGCATCGCGTTGTCGTGGATGTTGGCGCAACAGGGCCGCGCGGCCGACTTGTCGAAGAGCATCAGCCCACTGGCGGCGAAGAAGCCGCACCACGAACCGCTGGCGAAGCGCGTCATCTTTCTGTTCATGACGGGCGGCCCGAGTCAGATGGACTTGTTCGACCCGAAGCCCGCGCTCGCAAAGTGGGAAGGCAAACCGTTGCCCGAAGACACCGGGCGACCGAAGAGCCAGTTCACCAGCGGCAAGGAAACGGTGCTGGCTTCGACGCGCCAGTTCAAGCAACGCGGCCAAAGCGGGCAGTGGATTAGCGACCTGATGCCGAACCTGGCGGAGTGCGCGGACGACATTTGCTTCCTCAAATCCTGCTGGTGTACGAACACGATTCACGCCCCGGCGATGTACGAACTGCACACCGGCCGCACGCTGATGGGGCACCCGTCGCTGGGGTCGTATGTGACCTACGGCCTGGGCACGGAGAACCAAAACCTTCCCGCGTATTGCGTCATGCCGCAACCCGAAGGCGTCCCGGAAGGTGGCGCGCCGTGCTGGGGGTCGGCGTACCTCCCGGCGGTGTATCAGGGCACGTTGTTGCGCAAGGGCGCGTCCCCGATCTTGAATTTGAAGCCGCCGACGGGCGTGTCACCGGAGCGAAACCAACGCGCGTTCGAGTTGGTGAAGAAGCTGAACGAAATGCAAATGACGCCGGGCGACACCGACTTGCAAGCCCGCATCAGCAGTTACGAACTC
>JANLRE010000622.1:0-2499 GCA_031368205.1 Fimbriiglobus sp.
GTTCGAGGTGTTTCGGCAACACGCCGTTTTTCACGGCGTGATACACGAGCCTTCGTGCCAAATCAAACTCGCGTACTGACGACCGCGCCCAGTTGATGACCTCCGTCGTCAGCACACTGCGGATGCCGAGTTCCTGACAGAAGCCCGCCAGCATCACATTGATCCCTGCCGAATCGACATCGGTTAATTCCGTCAGGTTGCCGATGCCCATCATCATGGCTGCATCGGGGTATCGTTTCCGCACTTCGATGTAGCGTCCCAACGATGCTGCAAAGCCGAAGCCGATCGGTTCCAGGATCGGATCGAGCCGAAACTTCACCCCCCATGCTGCCAGATTATGCACGGTCGCATCCAGGCTATCGAGGTCGCTAGGCGTGTCCGGAATCGCCACGACTTCCACGTTGGGAAACTGTTCGTGCCAGCGTTGGGCGTGGTCAACATTCGTGCTGTTCACGCTCAAGACTAATTCCGCACCTGCCGCGAACGCCGCTTCCACTTCAACGGGGTTGAACGAATCGACCGAAACGCGAAAGCCGTGTGCTTTCAGTGTCCGCACCGCATCACTGATGCCGTGCCAGGTGTCGCCGGGGTCGCAACCGAGGTCGATGATGTCCGCATTATTGCTGCGGTGGCGGTGGGCAATCGTCAGGATTTGGTCGAATGAAAGTTGTGGTGCGTGATTGATTTCCGCGAGAATCTCGATGTCGTAGGCCCCGTACCCTACGACGGCTTCACGGCGTTTGCCGAAGAACTCCGGCAGGTCGCGTAAATCCTTCGGACCCAATTCGACGGGCACGTTCGCAATCTTCGCTAGCTCATCGAGCTGCCCCCGCACCAAGCCGGGCAGGATGACTTTGTCGATATTCGTCGGCATCACCAGACGGCGTGCGATCCATTCCGTAGTCATCAGTGCCGCAACCGTAATCGGCATCACGATCACGTCAAAATCGAACCCCGCTTTTGTTGCCAAGTCATCGAGCAATCGGCGCAACGACGGCTCCGCTAGCTTGCCGGTAAGAAACAAAAGACGGGAACGGGTATCGGCAGGCATGGGTGGTCGCTCAGGACGGCAACTCGGTCACGCTGCAATCATATACAAAACCCATTTCCACACGCAGAGACGCAGAGACGCAGAGAAAACGATGCGTGAATGTGTCTTTTGTGTTGCTCTCTGCGGCTCTGCGACTCTGCGTGAGATAAGGACTAAACAATGCGTGTGATTTTGCAACGGGTTTCGTCGGCTCGGGTTGTTGTCGCGGGGGAAGTCGTCGGCGCGATCACACGCGGCTGGCTCGTGCTGTTGGGGATTGCACTTGCGGATAAGCAAAAAGATGCCGACTGGCTGGCGGACAAGGTGGCCAATTTGCGGGCGTTTGAAGATGCCGACGGGAAGATGAATCTCTCGGTGCAGGATGTTTCCGGGAGCATTCTTGTGGTCAGCAATTTCACGTTGCACGCGGATTGTACCAAGGGACGGCGGCCCAGTTTCCTTGCGGCAGCACGACCAGAACAGGCGGAGCCGCTTTATGTTTCGTTCCAAAATTCGCTGCGAATGTTTGGGCTTCCGGTTGCATCAGGTCGGTTCGGGGCGGACATGCAAGTGGAGTTGGTGAACGACGGCCCGGTCACGTTTGTGATTGATTCTCCGGGGTAATGCGTTGACGCTGCCCCGTTGTGCGCGTAACATCTCGCCAACCCTCTCCAAACCTTCACTGGTGGGCACCCCATGCCATTCCGGATCACTATCCCGTTGATCCTACTGCTGGCGTTCGTGGCGATCGGCTTCCTTGGGGGCCGCCAGGACTACTTCGGCGACCCGGATCTGATCAAGATCGTGTCCAGCTTACCCCGCTCCGGCAGCGCACGCGGCCAGACCGACACCATCGTGAACGGCATCAAGCTCGCCATCAACGATGCCGGTAAAAAAGTCGAAGTGATTGACCCCATCACGAATCAGCCCAAAACATTCCGGATCGAATACCTCGACCTCGACGACGCCACCGCCGCCGAAGGGCAATGGACGATCGAGCAAGAAATTGCCAACGCCAACCAAGCCCGCATGGACCCCGACGTGATGGCCTACATCGGCACGTACAACTCGGGGGCCGCCAAAGTCTCGATGCCGATCCTGAACCGCGTCAACATGTTCATGATCTCCCCGGCGAACACGGCCCCTGCCCTGACGAAGCCAAATGCTGGAGAACGTCATGAACCGAATTGTTACCGCCCGACCGGCAAGGTGAACTACACTCGCGTGGTTCCAACGGACGACCTGCAAGCCGGGCTATCCGCACGCTGGACGCAGGACATGGGGATGAAAAAGGTTTACATTCTGGACGACAACGAAGTGTACGGCAAGGGCATTGCGGACCTGTTCCGGGTGACGTGCGACAAGCTCGGCGTCACTGTACTCGGGCAACAAAGTATCGACTCAAAAGCCCAAGAATTCACTCCACTGATGACCAGCATTAAAGCGATGAACCCCGACCTGATTTACTT
>JANLRE010000437.1:0-11088 GCA_031368205.1 Fimbriiglobus sp.
GCCGAACAAAACGCTGATTTTACTCCATTCACTCCCTCATGTCGGGCCTCGCAGAGCCTCGACCACGACCTACAAATGCTTACACCACGTCCAGCCCGATGCGTTGGCGGGCGGGGGTTCGGCGGGTGGGGGCGGTTTCGGTTGCGTTGCCGCCGACTTGTTCGGCGGTTTGCACTTTGCCGTACAGCGTGAAAGAGGTGGCGTCATCAACATCAATCGTCACGGTCTCACCCACGAGGCGGTCGGTGCCGTCGAAGACGACGATGTGGTCGGTCATGGTGCGGCCGAGGAGTTGCTTGACGGGGCCGGGTTCGCGGTGGCCGTGACGGCTCTTGCCCTCGACTAGCACCTCCACGGTGCGGCCAATCCAGGTGCGGTGGTCGGCGAGGCTGTTCGCGTTTTGTACCGCCAGGAGTTCGTTGTTGCGGCGCTTCTTAACCACTTCGGGGATGTCGTCCGGGTAGCGTTCGGCGGCCTTGGTGCCGCTGCGTTCGCTGTACTTGAAGATGAACGAGTTCTTGAACTTGGCGTCACGGATCAGGGCCATTGACTTCTGGAACGCCTCGTCCGATTCGCCACAAAACCCGACGATGAAGTCCGACGACACCGCGACCCCTGGCACCCGTTCGCGGCTGCGGTGCAGCATCTCCCAGTACGATTCCACGGTGTAGGTTCGCTTCATGCGCTTCAACACCTCGTCGCACCCGGACTGGACCGGGACGTGGAGGTACTTGCACGCCTTCGGCAAATCTCGCACCGCGTCCAGGAGGTCGTTGGTCATGTCCTTAGGGAAGTTCGTCACGAACTTGATCCGCTCCAGGCCGGCAGTGTCGTGGATTCGCAATAGGAGGTCCGAGAGGTGGGTACGGCGACGGTCGCCGTGGTCGAAGACGTAGCTGTTGACCGTCTGGCCCAGGAGCGTGACCTCCTTGCACCCCTGGTCCACGAGGTGCCGGACCTCGTGAAGGATGTGGTCCGGGTTACGGGATTGTTCCGGCCCCCGCGTGCTAGGGACCACGCAGTAGGTGCAAAACTTATCGCACCCAATTTGAATGCGCACGAACGCCTGAAACGGGGTCGATCGCATCGCCGCATCACGAGTCGGGTCGTAGCTCTCGAAGCTCGCCTCGACCACGTCTCGCCCGCCGTCGGTCCGGCCCAAGCTCAGGGCGTATTGCGGCTGACGGGTTTCGTTCACCTTGTCGATGAGGTGCGGAATCTGCGCCAGTTGCCCGGTACCGACGATGAGATCGACGTAGGGCGCCCGTTCGCGCACCTTCTCCTGAACCCGTTGCGCCATGCACCCGATGACGCCAATCACCTTCTCCGGGTTCTGCCGTTTGAACGGCGCCACCCGACCGAGTGCGGAGTAAACCTTGTCCTCCGCATGTTCCCGCACGGAGCAGGTGTTGAACAACAACACGTCCGCCTCCGCCGGGAACTCCGTGAGCAAGTACCCCTGCTTCTTGAGCGCGCCGATGACTAGCTCGCTATCAAGCACGTTCATCTGGCAGCCGACGGTTTCGATGTAAACTTTCTTCGCGGTCACATTGGTCGTAGTCATGGGTCGGGGTTCCGTTATCAACGGGCCGAAATCGGGATGGTGTAACAGCAAGATACAGGATTGCCACAGTTTTTCCGAGCCACGACCGTGAGGGAGTGGCCCAACCTTACGCCCACGCCACGTCGTCACCAATACAGCAGCGTATCGTATGAGGAGCTTTGGGCCACTCCCTCACGGTCGTGGCTCGGATAAGTCATACTCATCGCCCCTTTCGGAGTCGCGCCCAGTAGCCTCCGTCGGCGGGTTTGCCGGGGATGGCGGTGTGGTCGGCTTCGAGGTTGAGCGTGCGCATGTTTCGCAGCACGTTGTTGACCACGCCACGGTTTTCGGAGGGGTCGATGCTGCACGTCGAATAGACGACCACGCCGTTGGGTTTGACGCGGTCCAGGGCTTGAATGAGGAGCCGAGTTTGCAGTCGGATGAGGTGTTCAAATTCATTGGGTTGAAGTCGCCAGCGCACTTCGGGGCGACGGCCTAGCACACCAGTGTTACTACACGGCACATCGACGAGGGCGGCATCGTAGGGGCCGACAGGAACGTCGGTGTCGTCTTGTAACAGCTTGGTCTGAACGATGGTGATGCCGAGCCGCTGACACAGCGTTATCACTGTCTCTAGGCGTTTCGTTTCGATGTCACACGCAATGATTTCCCCGCGATTCTGCATCAGTTCAGCGATGTGTGTCGTCTTCCCGCCGGGGGCGCTGCACAGGTCGAGAACCTTCCAGCCCGGTTGCGGGTTCATCGCGGTGGCGACGAGTAGTGACGAGTGGTCTTGCACCGCAAAATCGCCCTCGGCGTAGCCTGGCAATTCGCGCACCGGAATGCCGTCGAGCAACTTCAAGGATTGTGGATGTTCGCCCGCTTCGGTGTCGATGTTTTTTGCGGCGAGTCCGATGCGATACTCCTCGCGTCCCCATTTCATTTTGTTGACCCGCAACCAAAGCGGCGGTACGGAATTGAACCAGAAGCCCAGGCGAAAACACTCCTCCGCGCCGAACTGATCGAGCCACCGATTCACCAACCAGTGCGGCCAACTGAACGCTGCCGCAAGGTACTCCGCGATGTTGGCGGCGGGGTCGGGTAGAATCGGGCGGGTCAGTTTTCGGTAGCTTTCCTGAAGCGTCGGGGTGTAACTATCCCGGATTTCAAAGCTGTCACTCGGCATTCGCGGGTTGGCTTCAAACGGGATCGTGTCGGGTGCGGCGAAATCGACGAATTGATCGGTCACTACTTCCGAAATGCGGCGGAGGATGCCGTTCAAAAACCCCTTGGCTTGGGCGCGATCGACGTGGTTGGCCAGCTCCACGGTTTCGTGAACGGCGGCGTGTTTGGGCACGTGCGTCAGGAACACCAACTGAAAGGTGCCGAGTCGCAACACGTCCATCAGCACCGGCTCGACGTTGTTGAGCGGGCGTTGGATGAACGGCTTCAAGAGGGCGTCCAAGGTGCCACGACGACGGATCACGCCGAACACCAGTTGTGTGACAAACCGGCGATCCTGTGGCGACAATTCCGCGCGTGACAACCCGTTGTCAATCAACTCCGTAACGAAGCCGTCCCGCGTGAACGAGCGGGTCAACACGTCAATCGCAACCGCACGGGCAGTAGTCATGGACCAGGTCTCACGGATCAAAAAAAGAATGTTCACCACGGAGGGCACAGAGAGCCACAGAGGAAAACCAATCCCGGATTTTATTCTTCTCTGTGGTTCTCTGTGCCCTCCGTGGTGAAATGATTTGGGCCGAAGCGGTAGCCGTCTTGAACGGGGTAGCCCCGCACAAACTCTTCGGCGGTCATGCGCTTTTTCCCCGCCGGTTGAAGTTCCAGTACCGCCAGCAAATCGGGCGGACACCACACTTGAAGTGGTTTGCCCGGAGCAGGTGTTTTACTGAACTCACCAACGGAAAGCGGGGGTTCTGACTGGGGAGGCTGACAGACTTCGGCGCGGGTAATAATCACCCGCATCGGTTCTTTGCCGGGGCGGTGGAAGTAGGTGTAGGCCGTCGGCCACGGCTGCATCGCGCGAACGTGGTTGCAGATCACGTCCGCCGGTCGGGTCCAGTCGATCAGCCCCATTTCTTTCTTCATCTTCGGGGCTTTGGTCACGAGCGATTGGTCTTGTTTCGTACCGAGTACCGGGCCACTTTTCATCCGCTGAAGCACGTCGATACAGAGTCTAGCGCCAAGCGGCGCGAGGCGGGTTTCGAGTTCGCCGGTCGTTTCAGTGGGGTGAATGTCAACGGCTTCTTGCGCGAGCATTTCACCGGCATCCAACCCCGGCGTAATGCGGATGATCGTGACCCCGGTGGAGGTTTCGCCGTTCAGAATCGCATGGGCAATCGGCGCGGCCCCACGGTACTTTGGCAACAACGACGCATGAACATTGATCGCGCCGTGGGTCGGCGTGCTGATAACGTCTTTCGACAAAATTTGCCCATACGCCGCGACGACCAGCAACTCCGGGTTGAACGCCTTCAGTTGAGCAAGACCTTCCGGCGTGTTGATGCTTTCCGGTTGCACGACGGGGATACCCGCACTCGTTGCAATGCTCGCCATGCCCTTGCCGGTTTGCCGTGTCGAACTTCCTTTGCGACCCGTGTCGCGCTCCGGTTGGGTGACCAAACCGACGACAACTTCACCGGCTGCAATCAACGCTTCAAACGTCGGCTCCGCAAACGTCCCGGTGCCCATCATCACAATTCGCATCGTGTCTACCACTTAAAGTTTCATTTCGGTGCCGGGTGGGATGGTGCCTTTTTTCAGGGCTTCTTGGAAGTCGTAGATGTAATCTTCGAGCGCCTTCTTGCTGCTCATTCGGGCGAGTGGTCCCATTTTGTCGATGAACAGCGTGCCGTTCAGGTGGTCGATTTCGTGCTGCCACACCCGCGACCCGAGTTCACTGCACACCATCTCGAACGCTTGGCCGTCCAGGCCGTAAGCTTGCACGCGAACCGTCTTCGCCCGCCGAATGTCTTGGTACAGCCCCGGAAAACTGAGGCACCCTTCGCGGTCTTTCAACACGCCTTTTTGTTCGAGAATGATCGGGTTGATGGCGACAATCTCTTGGTCCTTCTGCGTAGCATCGCCGACGAAATTAATCACCAGCAACTGCGCGTCGAGTGCCACTTGCGGGGCGGCCAAGCCAAGCCCTTCGTGCTTGTACATCAACTCCAACATCCGCCCGGCCGCGAGAACCACATCTTTGTCAATCGTCGTGACGGGCTTCGCCTTGATGCGCAGCGCAGGATGGGGGTAGTTCACAATCTTCATCGGTAACCTGTAAACGAAACACTTCAGGGGAGAGTGGTGGGCGTAACACCCCGGACGATTGATTATAGCGGGCCGAAGAAATTCGCCCCATTCCGGATTCTTCACCACGGAATACACGGAAGCCACGGAAATAACAATTAGACTGTTGGGTTCGGTATCTCGACCTGCGTGATTCCAGGTGACACAATTTCTTTCCTTTCCGAATTCCTTCCGTGTTATCCGTGTGTTCCGTGGTGAATACTCTTTAGGTATGGCAAACATTTTCCACGATGTCGCGTGTACCGTTTGTGGGTGCGTCTGCGACGACCTGAGCATCACGGTTGAAAACGGCCGCATCACGCGGGCGGAAAAAGCCTGTGCGCTGGCCGAGCCGTGGTTCCTCGGCCAAAACGCCGTGAAGCCACCGATCGCCGAAATCGACGGCCAGGAAGCACCATTGGATGCGGCGATTCAACGAGCAGTTGAATTGTTGAAGGCCGCGAAATCACCCTTGATTTATGGGCTTTCGCGTAGCACCACCGAAGGCCAGCGGGCTGCCACTACACTGGCGGACAAACTCGGGGCGACCATCGACACGACCGCTAGCACCGGGCACGCGCCGTCGATCATCGCGTTGCAACAAGTCGGCGAATCGACCTGCACCCTGGGCGAGGTGAAGAACCGCCCCGACCTAGTGATATTCTGGGGCAGCGACCCCGTCCACACCCACCCGCGTCACCTCGAACGCTACTGCCCGAACACAATAAAGCGTTACATGATCGTCGCGGATGTTCACGAAACCGATTCGGCGAAACTCGTGGACGAGTACCTGCCCGTCGAACCCGGCCAAGATTGGGAAACGTTGTGGAAGCTTCGGATGTTGCTCAAAGGCAAGCTAGTCGCAGCGAGTGACAACTTGGTGTCACTCGCGGCCCGGATGAAAGCCTGCCGGTTCGGGATCGTGTTTTTCGGCACCGGGCTAACACGCGGGCCGTTGGGCCATCGCAATGTCGAAGCATTACTGCAACTGGTCACGGACCTCAACGACCACACGCGGTTTTACGCCCGGCGAATGCGCCGTTACGGGGATGTTGCCGGGGCCGATTCTGTACTCACGTGGCAAACCGGCTACCCGTTCGGCGTGAACTTCGCACGCGGCTATCCCCGCTACAACCCCGGCGAGTTCACCGGCCCGGACATGCTAATGCGAAACGAAGTCGATGTGTGCGTCGTCATCGGCAGCGATACGCTCAGCGACTTCCCACCCGCAGCGATTGCGAACCTACGCAAAATCCCCGTGATACTGCTCGACTCACCCGGCATCTCATCACTGGTTTCCGCAAACGTGAAGTTCACCACCGCCGTCTACGGCGTCCACCGCCCCGGCACCGCCTACCGCATGGACGAAGTCCCCATCCCGCTGCGCGTGCTACTACCGACCGACTACCCCAGTGACGGGGAAGTGCTGGGGGCGATCTTGAAGGGCGTGGAAAACGGCGAAAGTCCATGAACGATCGTTCATGGGCTTTGGGTAGGGTGGCTGCAATTGTTCAGACTCTTGCACTGACTTCCTCCCAAGTCGAACCGCGTTTCGGGTCTTGTTCGTACTCGACAAGGCGGCGTTGAAGTTCCGATTGTTGGGATTCGCTCAGTGGGAATTGATCGGTTTCATTTGCGAGGCTTTCCCAAATTTCGTGAACTAAGGTTAAGCGCTCTTCTGGTGTCATTTTGTCGATCCCCAAATCTTTCATGCAGATGGCCATGTTTTAATCTCCATTGGTGGTATTAACTTACTTCTTCCCCGTCTTCGTGAACACGATGATGTGTTGCCACGGGAGGGTGTTGATGGTTTTGGTGTGTTCGAGGTTGGGGAACTCGCCCATTTCTTTGAGCACTTGGCGTTCGCTCATTTTGTGGACGAGTTTGATCGGGACCATCGGGTCTTCGAGGCGGAACTCGACGAATACGAGGCGGCCACCGGGCTTCAAGGATGCGACCATTTTTTCGGTCATTTCGTAGGGGTACGATAGCTCGTGGTACACGTCCACCATGAGGATGAGATCGACGCTATTCGCCGGGAGTTTCGGGTCGGTTTCGGTGCTTTTGACGGTCTGGATGTTGGTGACTTTCTCTTTCTTGGCGCGGGCGGTCATCAGGTCGAGCATCTCGGGTTGGATGTCCACGCCGAGGATCTTGCCCTTCTCGCCGACGAGAGGGGCCATGCGGAAAACGTGGTAACCACTGCCCGCGCCCACGTCTGCAATCACCATGCCTTCTTGAATGCCGAGTGCCTTCAGTAACTTCGCCGGTTCTTCTTCCTTCTCGCGTTCGGTCCGCTCCAACCAGCCGGCGGCTTGGAAGCCCATCACGTGGGCGATCTCGCGCTCTAAGTAGAACTTGCCGATGCCGTCGGGGTCGTGCTTGTCCCGGTTTTCGTACCGCGGCTTCTTGTCGTCGTTACCGTTCGCCACGCCCATCATTAGTGTCATCAAACACAAGCCAATCCAACGCATGGGAATGCTCCATCGGGGTCAATACTGCCTTTGGTTTTAGTTTACCCAACTGCCGACTGTGCGGGTGAGATGTTTCCAAGCTCGGAAAACATTTTTTGAGATTCGCTTGACCGCGCCGCAAGTGTGGGTATTACTTGATGTGTACACAAGTTCACTATCTCCGTGTCACTCGGTCACAGCCCACCTGCAACGGGCGGGAAGTGAGGCAGTTGTGCCAGATGATTTTGTATCGGCGTACAGCGAGACGTATCCCGGCAGCGACGTGACAGCAGAAGAGTTTGTCTTTTTGAAGGCGATGGAACGCTTCCAACGCATCCACAAGCGGCGCTACCCCACGTGGCGGGAAGTGTTGTTCGTCCTCAAAAGCCTGGGGTATCGCAAAGTCCGCCGGGCGACCGCGATCGAATTGGAATGCTTATTCCCCGTCGAACAGGCGGAGCAACTTCCCGACCCTTCCTTGTGATGTGAAAGGCCACCATGACACTGCTCAATCGTTTCACGCACCTGTTGAAAAGCCTGCGAGCCAAGCCGATGACCGCCACGCCGCACCGGATCGGGACGCTGTTCGCACCCCCGTATGCCCCCGCTGCCGGTTGGTGGCGCGACGACCCGACGGAACAACTGCGGCAGTACCAATCGTGGGTTTACGCGGCGGTGAACGCGATCGGGCAAGAAGTGGCGCGGCAGAAGCCGTTCCTGTTCACCAACACCGGCCAAGCCGACCACGAACAAACGCCGCTGCTGCACACGCACCCGCTTTGCCGGTTGCTCGAAAACCCGAACCCGTGGCTCACGCCGTGGGAGTTGTGGTACCTGACGGTGGTGTACCTCGAACTCACCGGCAACTGTTTTTGGTACGTCGCCCCGCTTCACACGGAGGATTCGCGGCTGGGGTCGCCGGCGGAACTATGGATCATCCCGACGCCGTGGGTGCGGGTGATTCCGGACAAGCACAACTACATCAGCCATTACGAAGTGACCGCCAACGGCCTGCAAACCGAGTCGTTTACGCCCGACGAAATCATTCACCTGAAGTACCCGAACCCGATCGACCCGCACTACGGCTTGTCGCCGCTGCAAGCGAACTCGATCACGGTCGATGCGAACCTGGAACTGTTGCGGAGTCGGCACCAGACGTTTCAGTCCGGTTCGCGTCCGGGCATCGTGTTGCAAACGGATCAGACGCTGACGGACCAAACGGTGAAGCGGCTGGAAGACAAGCTCGACGCGAAGTTCGCCGGGCGGCAAAACTGGCACCGCCCGATGGTGCTGGAACAAGGGTTGAAAGCGTCGCCGTGGACTCTCACCCCCGCCGAGATGGACTTTCTCAACTCGTCGAAGCTCAGCCGCGATGAGATTCTCGCTATGTTCCGCGTGCCGCCGCCGATCACAGGAATCGTCGAAAACGTCGGCTTGGGCAGCGACATCTGGTTCGGCGCCCGGGTGATGTTTTGCGAGGGGACGATTCAACCCAAGCTCGACCTCATCGGCCAAGCCCTGACCCGCGACCTCGGGCGGCGGTACGGTCCCGACCTGACGATCCGCTTCCCGGAGTGTACGCCCCGCAACCACGACCAACGCCGCAAGGACGACGAACTGGACGCCACCCTCGGCATCCGAACGTACAACGAGATCCGCAAAAGCCGCGGCCTGCAACCCTACCCCGACCCCCGCTTCGACGCCCCGATGCTTCCGCACAAACTGTAGTGCTTTCACGTTTCTTGTAGGTCGTGGTCAAGGCTTTGCGAGGCCCGACAGTGCTACTGATCAAAAGTCGAATGTCGGGCCTCGTCGCAAAGCTCCTCGACCACGACCTACAAAACCCTCACCCCTACTCGAAGGAGTTGTTCCATGAACACCCCCCGTGCCGATCCTCGCGCTCCGGGCATTGTCCCGCTCACCAATGGCACGTTTGGCAGTGCGCATCAGGCGGCCCACACGCTGACGCTGGACGTTGGCCAAATGAAGATTCGCAGCGTGATTACCACGATCGAACCAGACCGGGCGGGGGATGTCGTGGTGCCACAGGGTCTTCGCAACGCGGAGGATTTTTTGTTGAACCCGGTCGTGCTGTGGGCGCACAACCGCACGCAGTTTCCGCCGATCGGGGCGTGTGAATGGCTCGACATTCAGCCGACTCGCATTGTCGCCGAAACGCGGTTCGCCAAGGGGGTGGCGTTTTCGGAGGACGTGTTCCGGCTCTTCGAGCAAGGCATTCTGCGCGGCTGGTCGATCGGCTTCGTCCCGCGTCGCGCTTACAAGCAACAACGGGCGGACCGGATCGGGCTGCGCATCGACGAATGGGATTTGCTCGAATACTCCGCCGTGCCGATCCCCGAGAACCCCGGCGCCCTGACCGTCGCGTTGCAAAAAGGGATGGTGCGTGACCTGACCCTCCGCGACTGGCTGCAACAAATCCCTGACGATCGCGGCCGCAAATGGTGGCGGACCGGGGACGTTCTCGGGGCGCTGGCCCGTGACGTGAAGCAACCCGCTTGACGTTTCTCAACCTCAACCTGTGAAGGATTCTTTCCCATGACCGCAACAGACAATCCGTTCCAAACTCGGGAGCAAATCGTGGAATTCATCGAAGAACAAACCGCCACGGCGGTGGAGAAAT
This sequence comes from Fimbriiglobus sp., assembly GCA_031368205.1. GTDB lineage: Bacteria > Planctomycetota > Planctomycetia > Gemmatales > Gemmataceae > Fimbriiglobus. The sequence goes on from JANLRE010000437.1 coordinate 9,947, forward strand.
CGCTCGCCCCTCAACGGGTGGAGCAGCGGGTCGAACGCCGGGTTCCGTGGGTGACTGCGGGGCCGGTGTGCCAGGACTCGGCGGGGTACAGCGTGCTGAAGGCCGCCGCGTTCGCCCTCGGCTACGTCGGGCCGGACCAAGCGAAGGAAGAGATTCACACGCACCACCAGTTGCGCGACTTGTACGCCGGGTACGGCTTCATGCCGCACCACGGCGCCCAGTCGTTCTTGGTGCCGCTGTCCTCGGCCCACCTGCCGGTGTTTGAACCGCACGGCCTCCGGTTGCAAAAGGAGTTACGCCAAAAGATGACGGCCCAAAGCAGTCGGTTCGACCCGGACGAAGCGGATTGGATCGGTCGGCGGACCGGGCGGTTTGCACAGAAAGCGCTCACGCTTGCGGGTGAGACCGACGGCTTCTTTCAGTACCCGGTTCTCGGCGAACTGATCGACTTGCAGCGGAACTTTGAAGCGTTCGCAAACGCCGGTGCCCGCGAGATTGCGTTGCCACCGAACGGGCGGATTCAGTTCCCGAAAGTGACCGGCAGTTCCACGGCGTTCTGGGTCGGCGAAGGGACCGCCATCACTGAAAGCCAACCGACTACGGGCAACCTCGATCTTCAGGCCAAGAAGCTGGGCGTCTTGGTCAAACTCAACAACGAGTTGCTCCGGTTCGCTAGTCCGTCGGCGGAAGGCTTGGTCCGGTACGACATGGCCCGAGCCGCCGCCCAAAAGGCCGACCTTGCGATGCTCGAAGGGACCGGCGCCACGCAAATCAAGGGCTTGACGACGTACACGGAAATTCAAGCTCACATCAGTCGTGTTGTGGGGGCGAACGGGAACACCTTCAAGCCGGAGGATGTTGCCCTGATGGAAGCGAAGCTGCCCGATGCGATTGACTCGCCGTCGGCCTGGATCATGCGAAAACCGATGTTTGCCGCGATCATGAATCGGCGAACGGATGCCATCAATGAAGACGATGCTCGTGGGCCGTTTGTGTTCCGCCCCAACCGGGCGATCTTTGACGGCCCGCCCAGTAACTTGTTCGGCACGCCGGTGGTGCGGTCCTCGCAGGTGTCCGCAACCCGCACCAAGGGAAGTGCCACCAACTTGACGTACATGCTGCTCGGGTACTTTCCGGATTGG
>JANLRE010000488.1:0-2315 GCA_031368205.1 Fimbriiglobus sp.
TCCTCGTTCATGGTGATTGAAACCATGTCAACGTGGGAACAACTCTTTCGATCCGTGTTGATCGGCTCCGGCGAATTCGTGGATCGGCGTCGGGTCGTGTTGACGTGGCTAATCGCGGTCGGTTTGGGCGGCGGATGCTACGGTGCCGTCATGGGAAGCTTCGGCGGCGTGAGTGGTGATCGAGGCTGGCAAATTCTCTTTTCCACCGTGAAGGTGCCTGTCCTACTCGTGGCCACCACCCTACTGGCAACGCCCAGCTTTTTCGTCCTGAATACGCTGTGCGGACTGCGCGATGATTTCGGCCAAGCATTTCGAGCGGTGTTAAGCACCCAGGCCACTGTGGCGATCATCCTGGCGTCGATGGCCCCGTATACGCTGCTCTGGTACGTCTCGACCAAGGATTACCACGAGGCGTCCGTGTTCAACGCCGTCACTTTTGCCATCGCCAGCTTTGCTGCACAAAGACAATTGCGGCACCGCTATCGACTGCTTGAAAGTCACACCCCACGACACCGCTTGATGCGTCGCGTCTGGGTGGTGATGTACGCTTTTGTCGGCATCCAAATGGGCTGGTTCCTACGCCCTTTCATCGGTGATCCGAGTCAATCGCCAACGTTTCTGCGCAACGGCCCCTGGGGAAATGCCTACGTGGTTGTCTGGGAATCGATTGTTCGAGTCATCCAGCGTTAAAATGTTGGCTAGGAAATGCAGCAACCGCTGGGGTTTCCAGAGGTTGTTCGAGTTACCCGGAAAGGATTCGAACCTTTACGAAGAGAGCCAAAATCTCTTGTGCTACCGTTACACTACCGGGTAATTGGTTAGGTGAATATAGTCGATTCGTCGCGGATACTCAACCCATCCTCGGCAAATATTCGGCAACGCTTGCGGCTCGCAAAACTTGGGTTGGCAAGCGGTGCCGCAAACTGTACTGTTTGGCCGCGTTGGTTCGATCACTCACTTTAACGGAGGCAAGGATGCCGTCCGTGACCGTCATCGTTCCCGTGCGGAACGAAGCTCAATCCATCGAAGAAACCTTGCGAATGTTGTTGTCGCAGGACTATCCCACAAACCGCTACGAAGTGATCGTGGCGGACGGCGGTTCCACGGATGAAACCGTGCCCATCGTGCGGCGATTGCAAGGGACTTACGACAACCTGAAACTCGTTTTCAACCCGTCGCGGATCTCCAGCGCGGGTCGGAACACGGCGTTACGGCATATGACCGGGGATTTCGCGGTGGTCGTTGATGGGCACTGTCAGGTGCCGGACGCGCAGTATTTGCGGCACCTTGTCGAGGCGTTTGAAACAAGCCAAGCGGATAGTTTGGGTCGCCCGCAACCGCTGGACGCCCCACACCCGACATCGTTTCAACAAGCCCTTTCCTCGGCGCGGGCCAGTCGTTTGGGGCACAATCCCGACTCGGATATTTTTTCGGACGAAGCCAAGTTCGTCGCCCCGCAAAGTACCGCCGTCGCGTACCGGCGGCAGGTGTTTCAGACGGTGGGGTTGTTCGATCAGGCGTTCGATGCGTGCGAAGATGTCGAGTTTAACCAACGGGTGGATGACGCGAAGTTGACCTGTTATTTCACCCCGCAACTGAAGGTCGTCTACCACCCGCGCCGCAGTTGGGCGGCACTGTTCGCGCAACTGGCGCGGTACGGGTGCGGTCGGGCCAGGCTTGCGGCGAAGAACCCGAGGTCATTGACATTGCCCGCACTCGTCCCTCCGCTATGGGCGATTTGGCTGGTCGTGGGCGCGATTGGGTCGATGGTTTCCAGTATTGTGATGGTCGCGTATTTGGCGTCGATTGGGTTATATCTTGTCGCAATTCTGTTCGGTGCCGTCTGGTTGGCACGCGGCAAGCCGTGGCGGGTCGGGGTGCGAATCCCGGCAGTGTTTGTTGGCATTCACATGGGGTTCGCGTGGGGGTTCCTCAGGGAAATTTTGGACAGGATTAACAGGATTTAACAGGATTTAACAGGATTTCATCATGTGAATCCTGTTAATCCTGTCTAAATCATCTTGCACGACGAACCGAATTAGTTCGCTTTGGCCTTCACGATGAGGGCTTGCTTGACGGGGTCAGGTAGGAACTTCGTCAGGTCACCGCCGAGCTTGGCGATTTGGCGTAGCAACGAACTGCTCACGTGCGAAAACTCTTCGTTCGCCATCAAGAACACGGTTTCGATTTCGGGGTCGAGGTTCAGGTTCATCAGGGACATCGTAAATTCGTTCTCCATGTCCGAAAGGGTACGTAGCCCGCGGATCATGATCCGGGCGCCACACTCCCGCACGAACCGCACGGCGAGGCCTTCA
>JANLRE010000538.1:0-2911 GCA_031368205.1 Fimbriiglobus sp.
TTGGCGGTCTTCGAGTGTAAACAGCCCGAGACGAGAGCGCCGATTGCTCAGCGATTGCGTGTCGTGCAGAAAAGTCCGAAACCCACGCGCCGATTGGAGCGGTTGCATCGGGAGTATCCTTACGTGAACTGTGTCACTTCGCCGTCCTTCCTAGAAACCACAAAACAAGGGTACTCGCAACCTGTTCAAGCGAGCAAGCTAAATTCCGGAATCATTTGGTAAACTTTCCGGCTGACGCTTGGGCGCATGACCGGCATCATGCTGCAAGGAGATAACCACGTGCCACGGAGTGACTTCGGTTCCAGCAGCGAGCGGCGAACGGATCGAACGACTTGGTCTAGCCCAAACCCGCGCGCTTCGTTAAGCTTCCCCGTCGTTTACTGGGGAGTTTGGAATGATCGCCCTGTTGCTTGTTTGTCTCGCGTTTCTCGTTCCGGCCACGATTGCGAGTGGGTACTACTTCGTGCTCGCCACGATCGGTTGGCGGCAACGTACAACTCCGATTAGTGTGCCGCACCATCGGTTCACGGTGCTGATCCCGGCCCACAACGAAGAAAAAACCATCGGCGACGCGATTCATTCGGTGTTCGCGTCCGACTACCCGCAAGAACTTTTGCGGGTGTTAGTGGTCGCCGACAATTGCGCCGACCGAACCGCGAAAACGGTGCAGGCACTCGGCGCCGAGTGCGTGGAACGGTTCAGCACAGTTGATCGGGGCAAGGGCTATGCCCTGGCGTTCGGAATGCCGATTGCCCTGGGAAAAAGTGCGGACGCTGTGTTCGTGATGGATGCTGATTGTGAACTGAGTCCGGATGCTTTGCGAATCGTGGATGCGACGTTGACCCGTGGCGCGGAGGTCGTGCAAGCGGCGGTGATTGCCCGCAACCCGGACGTGGAGCCAACCGGGTTCGTTGCGGCAACGGGTGCCCAGATCGAAAATGCGGTCGCTGCGGGCTTGGATCGGTTGGGTTTTCCCGTGACGTTGCGCGGTACGGGCATGGTGTTGAGTCGGAAAATCCTGGAGCAATTCCCGTGGACTGCGTTCGGCCTGACGGAAGATGCGGAGTATTCCAGCCAACTTCGGGGAGCGGGCGTCCGGGTTCATTTCGCGTTGGATGCGGAAGTCCGTAGCGAAGCGCCGCCCACGTCCGCCGCCCTTACGCTCCAACGCCGGCGCTGGCGGGCGGCGTTGTTCACGGGCGGCTTGAGTTGGTCCCACCGCTGGCTCGCTAGTAAGCCATTGGTCCTTCTGCATCTGGTGCTGACGGTCGCCGTCGTTGCTGTGTCAAGTGTGGGGTTGCCGACCGAATGCGCCGTCGCGGGCAGCGTTTGGCTTGGGGTGTTGATTGCAATCACCGCTGTGGTTTACCTACGCGCGATTCGCCGGGGCGGGTTGTTAGTCGGTGGCATTCCGGGGATTGTACACGCCACAGTTATCGTCACACGATTGGCCGGTGTGACACTGGCCGGTATCGTCCAACGCGGGACAATTTGGGAACGCACCCCGCGTGTCGCAGACATGTCCCGAGGCGACGTGTGATGTTCGCCAAACGCCCTAGGTGGTACACGCGGTTGGTTCCGGACGCTGTTGTCCAACGTCGCTCCCGGTCTCGTGTGCAGTTGACCTTCGATGACGGACCGCACCCCGTTCACACCCCTGCCGTACTAGCAAAGCTGCGCGAATACGACTTAAAAGCCGTGTTTTTCCTCGTTGGCAATCGTGTCGAACGGGCACCGCACGTCGTCAAGCACATCGTCGAAGCGGGCCACACGATCGGCAATCATACGTACAGCCACGCGCGATGGCCGATGCTTGCCGGGCAACGAATCTGGCGGGACATCGCAAAGTGTCAACGGGTTGTCACAGACGCGGCAGGGGTACGCCCCGCCGTCTTTCGCCCACCGTTCGGCAGGCTGACCCCCGGCATTCTGGCTTCGGCATGGAGCCAACGGATGCGCGTAATGAACTGGTCCCTGGATAGCGGCGATTGGCAATGCCGGTCCGAAGCCGATGCGGAGAAGTGTGCCGCCGAAGTGATCGAACTGATTCAACCCGACGACATCGTGCTACTTCACGACGACCATGAATACACAGCACGGATTCTCGATCGGGTGCTACCAGCGATAGTCTAGCCGCGATCACTCGCGGCTAGACTTGCAAAGTCATGTTACTTCTTGGGAGGCGTCTGTTGCAGCGCCACAACGAGAACTTGGATCTTCGCTTCGATGCCGTAGCCGAGGCTGAGCGGCACTTCGGTCAGGGTGTTGGCTTCCTTGATCGGGTGTTCGAGCTTCACCATGTCGGCTTCGATCATCAAGTTCTTGCCCTTCAACGTCTTGCTGATTTCGTTCGGGCCGATCGAGCCGTACTCGTGGCCTTCCTCGGTCGCGTTGGCTTCGATCGTCAAGCTCATCAGGCGGCTGATTTGTTCGGCGAGAACTTTCAGGTCCGCGACGCGGGCTTCCTTCGCCTTCACGACTTTGATCTTGTAACGTTCCAGCAGCTTCAAGTTGTGCTCGGTCGGGATGACGACGAGGCTGTACGGCAACAAGTAGTTGCGAGCGTAGCCCGGCTTCACTTCGACGAGGTCGCCTTGCTTGCCGAGGTGGGCCACATCCTCGATGAGCACCACGAGCGTTCCGCCGTGCTTGCCCTTCTTGACCTGGTTCCGCTTGCGGATTTTCTTTTGCGGAAGTTTCTTTTCCACAACGGCAGTGGCGGACTTGGACTTCGAGTCGCCCTTGCCCTTGGCTTTAGTGGTTGCTTTGGCCATCGGAGGAAGCCTTCAGAGGTAAAATCGGGGATCGGGTTCAATGCCCAACCCCCGTAGGTTCACTGGGATAAAGTTAGAACGGGATCTCACCCGTCTGGTGGTCGTCGTTATTCTGGTCGTCGTCGGGGCCAGCCGAG
>JANLRE010000588.1:0-3292 GCA_031368205.1 Fimbriiglobus sp.
GTGCAGCTCGGCCACGACTTTCTCGACGCCTTCTTGAATGCCGCGAACGATGCCCATCGGGTCGTGCCCGGCGGCAACCGACTTCAAGCCTTCGCGGAAGATGAACTCGGCGAGGACGGTCGCCGTCGTGGTGCCGTCACCCGCAATGTCGTTGGTCTTGCTCGCGGCTTCCTTAATCAGTTGCGCGCCCATGTTTTCAAACGGGTCGTTCAACTCGATGTCTTCGGCCACCGTCACGCCGTCCTTGGTAATGGTCGGGCTGCCCCAACCTTTGTCCAAGATCGCGTTGCGGCCACGTGGCCCGAGCGTGGCTCGGACGGCGCGGGCCAATTTGGAAGCCCCGGCCAACAATTTGGCGCGAGCGTCGTCAGCAAAAGCAAGCTGTTTAGCAGCCATCCGCAGTTCTCCTGATAGGCCGGTTGGCGAATCGTCAGTCAATAAGGGTGATGCGTAACGCAAGCAACTCGTGTGCCGCGAAATGGCGGTGTCGTAAGTGGTTGCAATGTTGCGAGTTGCGCAAAACGATTTGAAATGTGATGCGGTCGGTGGTGTCAGTCTGGCAGGGAGAATCGAAGGGACGCAATGCGAAATGGCAGGTCTTTCCCGGCGAACCGGCTGCGTAGCTGCCGGGTGGACTCCCACGACCGGGTCACAACCGGCCAACCGCCCGTGGCTCCCCACCCGGCAGCTGACGCAGCCGGTTCGCCGGAACCCGATCAGTTGCTATAGTTTTGCCATGCCACCCACGCCCGCTGAACCGATCCCGCCGCCGCCGGTTTTGCCTCAAGCGACGGGGTTGAAGCGAGTTCTGTTCGTGGTCGGCGGGTTCTTTTTCGTCGGCATGGCATACCTGGGGGCGATACTGCCGGGGTTGCCGACGACGCCGTGGGTGTTGTTGGCGAGTTACTGCTTCGCCAGGAGTTCGCCACGGCTGCAACGCTGGCTGTGGTACTCCCCGTTCTTCGGCGTGCTGATCCGCGACTGGTACCACCACCGCGGAATGCGGCGAAGTGCCAAAATCACCGCCGTGTGCATGATCGTGTTGGCTTGCACAGCCAGCATCGTGTTCGCCACCATCCCGGACTGGTTGCGGATCGTGATCGGCTGTTGTGGATTGACCGGCGTGAGCGTGGTCACGTTCGCGGTGCGAACGGTGCGGTGAACTCACGCCGGGAGCGGGACATGTTACGGCTTGGGCTTGTCAGCTTCTTTGATTCTTTGATTTCGCAGAAACTCTTCGTGTCGCTTCTGGAGATCAAGTTCGACTTCTTTTGCTTTCCTAGCGTTTTCCCTCTGTTCAGCTGTGAGTCTATCACGTTCGAGCTTTTCCCGCTTGGCATAAACAATCATCTCCGCGACATCTTCTTCGGTACTGATCATTTTCCTGATCGTTTTCATCAATTCCTCGTCTGCACCGATCACGATGATGCCGTTGGACTCGGGAATTGAGACGACTTGTGCGGGACTGCTTTGGTTGGATAAAATTGCCTTCGCTAGTGAAGCAGCGGAACCCGACGACACAGCATTCGTCCGGATGATTTGTGCCGTTGGCTGCGGCTTTTTGACTGGAACGGCACCCGGACCACCCATCTTCCCACCCGGCATCATGCCGCCCATTCCCGGCATCCCGCCCCGTCCACCCGAACCCGCTCCTGGTCCGCTCATTCCTGACATGCCGCCCGGCGGCGGACCGCCCATTCCCATACCGCCTCCACCCATTGCACCCGACCCCATGCCCATGCCTGCGACTGGTCTACTGGACGGGTTTTGTTGACGCTTGAAAATCACGTAAGTCGCGGCCTTCGTTGGTGCGGCGCCAAAACCTCCAGGAACGTCAGGTCCAGGACCAAAACCATCAGGGCCGCTTCCACCGAGTTTCCCCGAACCTGAATCGCCGATACCAGAGCCACTTTCATCACCACTGCCACCGGCACGTCCACTGCCAGTGGTTGTGCCTGGCTTGTTGTTCATGATTCCTGTCTTTTCCCAATCAGTGTTGGTCACGGTTCCCGCATACTCCCAACCGTCTTGACCGTGCTTTTTCAGCAGATCGACAAAGGGATCCTGCATCTCTGGTTTCGGAACGTATTTATATTCCCAGATCGTTTTGGCCGGTGCCGGTGCTTCCAACCCTGCGGCAAGCACTGGCGCGAATGGGATGCCAGCGGGACCACCCTCGCCGCCACCGCCTTCCGCACCGACAACTGGCGATGTTCTGATGACGGGTATTGCTGATCCGGGAATCTGTTCCGGCGAACCGCCCGGAAGGACTTGGGCAATTGCTTCCGGATAAATCCACATGCCGGAGATTGCGCCGAAGCTGCTGGCGGTTAGCGTGGCTAGCGCGATCAGTTTGAGTTTTCGCATTGCCATCGGAATCACCTCTTGGGAAAGTTCCAGCAACAGGGCGGGCAGTGTGTCCGTCGCGGCACTGGGGAAAGTTTGAATCGCTTCGAGTAATCGCATCGGCACAGTGGCCGAACTGGTGGTTGCGCCGATGGTCAACAGGCTGGCTGTGATGGCGGGTGCGATGCCGCGTTTGGCGAGTTGTTGCAGGAGCCGTTGGCGTGCTTTCGTCAGCCGTCCGGAAAGCGTGCCCAGCTTCCAACCGAGTTGTTTCGCGGCATCCGGTTGGCGGACGCCTTGCAGTTCACACAGCACGAACGCGGTTCGCAAGCTGGTCGGAAGTTGTTGCACTTCTTCGTGGACCGCAACAAACAGTTCGTCCCACGCCGCATCAGGTACGGGTTGATCGGTTTCCGGGGTCGCGGTCCGTTGTTCACGCTGCTTTCGCCGAACCGCTCCGCGTTTGATTTTCGCAGCCACCTTCACCGCAACGCCGTGCAAAAACCCACCCAGCCCGTCAGTGGCTCGCACCGATTTCGCGGCCCGGACCAGTGTCAAGAACGTCGCTTGGAACGCATCCTCCGCATCGGCGTGGTTCGGCAACAGGTGCCGACAGACCGCCCACACCATCGGCCCGTGCCGTCGTACCAACTCGGAGAAAGCCAGTTCATCGTTCGTTTCAATAAAGCGTTGCATCAACACCGCGTCCGCGACGCCATCGGCGGGGTCCGCCGTCAGCGCCGTCACGTGTTGCAGCAGCGTTTTGAACAACCGATGGTTCATGACGACTCAGGTGCCTCTTCACCAGTATGTTCCCGCTGCAACAGGATTCCTACGGGAATTCTGGTTTAATCTCCAAAGCCCACGAATCTAGGTATTACGCAGTTGGGATACTGGGTAGTTTGCGCGCGGCCAATTTGGAGGTTACATTTTGGGCATGAACGCG
>JANLRE010000632.1:0-5586 GCA_031368205.1 Fimbriiglobus sp.
CCCGTCGTGGCGATGTGGAAGGCTTCCTTGATAATGCGCGGGATGTCCTCGGTTCGGGTCACGAGATAATGGTGCTTCGTGATCGCGCGGCACACTTCTACGATCGGCGTTTCCTGGAACGCATCCGTGCCGATGACCGGCATCGAAACTTGACCCGTGATGGCGATCATCGGGATCGAGTCCATCTTGGCGTCCGCTAGGCAGGTGACGAAGTTCGTCGCCCCCGGTCCGCTCGTGGACATGCACACGCTGACCTTGCCCGTGGTCCGGGAGTAGCCTTGCGCCATGAACCCGCCGCCTTGTTCGTGGCGCGGAAGGATGGTGCGAATCTTGTCGGCGTGGCGGGTGAGCGCCTGGTGAATCGGCATACTGGCGCCGCCGGGGTACGCGAACACCGTATCGACGCCGCCGCGAATCAGCGCGAGGACGAGGATGTCCGCCCCGCTCATCAGTTCCGTCGAATTGCCAGCCAGCTTACTCGATTCACCCATGACAAAAATCCCTTGCAAAGCAGCAAACAGCGAACGGCAACGCCGCCCGTGGGAAAGGAAACCCGACACGTTTACGTTTCAAAAGTATACCAACTTGACGGGGTCGCTGTCAGGGGACATTTCCGCGAAGTCGGCGTGAAGATTGTCGCACCGGGGCTAAAAGTGCCATAAGAATGACCTGGGCGGCCCTGGTTTATGATGTAAAATTCCGTCAACTTGAGCCTGCTTCCTCACTCTTTTTTGGGGTTCCGTCGTGAGTCTTCTCCCACTCGATGATCGTGATGGCGTGATCTGGTTGAACGGCAACCTCGTGCCGTGGCGGGAGGCGAAAATCCACGTCCTGTCGCACAGCCTGCACTACGGCAGCGCCGTGTTTGAAGGCGAGCGGGTGTACGGCGGCAAGGTGTTCAAACTAACGGAACACTCCACGCGGTTGTTGGCGTCCGGCAACTTGCTGTCGATGAACATTCCGTACACCGTCGCGGAACTGGACGCGGCCACGAAGTTGGTCGTCAGTGAAAATAAACTGGACTCCGGGTACGTCCGCCCGATCGCGTGGCGTGGCGCGGAGGTCATCGGCGTTTCCGCCCACGGCACGAAGGTCCACACGGCGATTGCGGCGTTCCCGTGGCCGGCGTATTACGGTGATAAGGCCATCAAGTTGAAAACGTCGAAGTGGATCCGCCCCAGCCCGCAATCCTCCCCGACCGCGAGCAAAGCCGCCGGGTTGTACATCATCTGCACCCTTGCCCGTGACGAGGCCGTCGCCGCCGGGTACAACGATGCGTTCATGCACGACTATCGCGGGCAAATTGCTGAGGCGACCGGCGCGAACCTGTTCTTCGTGATGAACGGCGAACTGCACACCCCGACCGCCGATTGCTTCCTCAACGGCATCACCCGCCAAACCGTCATCGACCTCGCCCGCCAGCACGGCATCACGGTCGTCGAACGCGCCATGTGGCCCAACGAAACCGCCACCGCCACCGAAGTCTTCGTCACCGGCACCGCCGTCGAAGTCACCCCCGTCGGCATGATCGACGACCACGAGTACCCCATCGGCCCGATCACGAAACAACTGCAAGAGGCGTATGGGAAACTGGTGCGGGCGTAGAGAGGTGTTGAGAGTAGTAAAGACATGAAAGCCCACGAGTGCGACGTTGCGTCGCACTCGTGGGAAAACTTCACGCCACCCCGATCCATTTCGTGGCGATCCCCTTCAGGTCCGGCGCTGCTGTTTTCCCATTCGAGAAGTAGTGTTGCTCGACGGTCTCGATGGCGCGGTCGAGGTCGGCGCGTTCGGCGGGGCTGACTTGGCCGTTGTCGCGGAGTTGTTGCAGTAAGCCCAGGACGTTGAAGGCGTTCAAGTCTTCGGGTCGCAAGCCTTGGGTGATGACTGGCTTTTTGCTGCGGCTCAGGATGGCGAATGTTCCCAACAGTAGCATCACCACGAACGCAGCGGCCCCGGCGACGATGGACCACATCCACAGCGTACTTTTTTGGCCGTACTGCTTCTCCAGCGAAATGGATTGCTCCACGGTGGTCAGGTCGGCGTCGTTGTAGCGTTGGTAGAGGACTTCCTTGGTCGGGATTTGCACGTTGGCGAATTGGAACGACTTCGGCAACTCCGCGAGGCCGTCTTTGCCCTTCAGCGTCAAGTTCCACACCCGTTCCGAGACGATGGCGTTTTTATCGAGGTCTTCTTCAAACTTCTTGACCGCAAGACCTTGTTCCTCGGTCTTCACGATGTCGAAATCCGTTGGCGTGATCGTGGCGAGTTGGTCCAGGTCCGGCACCAGACCGACGCCGACGGCTTTCACTTCCAACAGCAAAATGCCCTTGTCCGCTTGGCGTTCGTTCAGGGTTTGCGTCACGGTCAAGTTCGTAACGGGGCGTGGTTCGCCTTTCACGTTGCGGCAATCTATTGGCGTCACGGGTGAACTGACCGGCAACACGACGAAGCCGGACGTATCGAGGAAGTCCAAGTCGAGCCGCAATTCCGGGATTTTGTCCACTTGCGGGCCACGTGGCTTCAGCAAGATGTACGCATACGGCGTGTACCGCCAGCCGAACTCCGGCAGGGCGCGGGAGGTGACTTTCTCTTCCTGGAACGTGACCGAGATCACTTCAAATTGTTCCTTCAACGCCTCCTTCGCGGTCTGCTCAAAGCGGTCGCGGTAGTCCGCCGTGGGGCGACCGTAGTTGTACGAGTACGTCATGCTGTTCTGGTTTTGCAAGTAGCGCGAAAACCCGCCTGATTCGCGTTCGATGTCGCGGGTGTGGCGAATGTTGACGAACAGGCCGAACGGCTTGCCGTGCCCGACATCCGTGGAGCCATCGACGAGGGCGTCGAGCTTGATTTCGTGCGCCAGGTCTTTGTAATAGTCGAACAGTTTCTTCGCTTCGATCGCCTGCTTGTGTTCGCCGACAATCTCGAACCCGGCTTTCAAATAACGGAACTTCACGTGCGGTTTCGCGCCGCTCATGCGGGTGAACAGGTCGTTGGCGAAGCGGTCGAAGTGCTTGGTCGCGGCCTCGCCAGGTAGTGATTTCAGCGCCTCGCGGATGAGCGCGGGTTGCTTCTGGTCGGTCTGCTTTTCTTCGGTAATCATGCCCAGGTCCACGGCCCCCAAGCTAGCGGCGAACCACTGGTCGAACAGCGCGTTCGTCTGCTCGTCCACGGGGATCGCCTTCACGACCTTGCCGTACTCGGCGGCGGCCTGCTTGTAGAGGGCGAACGCCTCGTTGCGGCGTTTGGTGAAGTCGGTGGACTTGGCCAACTCCTGGCGGTAGTTCACTTCGTCGTGAATGAGTGACGCCTCTGCCGCGAGCAGTGCCCAGTGGTTCGGGAACTTCTTGAGGCCGTCTTTCACCACCGTGCGGGCCACGTCGTAGCCGCGAACGACTTCGCTTTCGAGGTCTTTTTTCTTGCGGTTGGTCTTCTTCTTCTGTTGCTCGCCGGAGTCTCGCCACAGCCCGGCCAAGTTCCCGCGCATCTGTTGGGCCAGCCCCGCCAGGGTGCGTGGCTGTAGTTTTTCGATCGGGCCGAAGACTTTTTCAATCGCCTCGGTCTTGTAAACCTCCGCCGAACTGTGGCAGGTGGTGAACGCCTTCACGAGGATTTCGTCGTCGATCGGCTTGATGGGCAGTTGGCGAATTTCGTCGATCCACTTGGCCAGTTCCGCGAGGTTGCGTTCCTGCTTGGACCGCGTCAGCGGGATGCCCTCGGCCCGTTGTTCGTAGGAGAAGAAGAACCAGGAGTAGCGGTTTTCGTTCCGCGCCGCGTTCGGGTCGTGGTTGCGAATCCAGACGCGCAAGAATTCCTTCACGAGTTCTTTGGCCTCGTCCTTCTGCGCCTTCGCCAGTTCCTTGATGAGCGGAAACGCCTTGTCTTCCTCGTTCATTTTCAGGTGCAACCGGGCCAGGAGATCGGCCAGCCGGGGGCGAATCGAATCGTCAACGGCCTTCACCCACTCGTCGTTCGGCCTGGCGCGGAGCACGTCCCCCACGCTGACGGGGCGGGGCATGTTGCCGTTCTGCATCATCATCATGCGCATGGTGCCGCCGTCGTCGTCGTCCTCGTTGGTGTTGCCGTAAAAGATGTTGCCGTACATGTCGCGCCGCATTCTGCCGCCGGAACTCGTGCTGCGGTCGAACTGACGGCTGAACTCTGCTTCCTTAAGCCACGCCACGGCAAGAAGTGTGAGCGTCGGCTTCCACTGCTTCGCGCGTTCCGGGGCGGCTTTGAGCAGCGCTTCCACGGCGGTCTTCATCAGTTTAATCGCGTTGAGTCGTTCTTCGGTTTGAAACGGCTTCGTCGAAATGCCCTGGGAAACCAGCGTCCCCACCGTGGCGATGATGTCCATGCCGCGTTCGGGTTTCTTCGTGAAGCTTTCGTCCAGCCAGTTCTGCCCGAGCGTGTCCTTCACCTTCGGGGCCAGTTCCACGGCCCGCAGCAACGCTTCTTCTTGTTGCTCGCGGGTGCCGTCCGGCACGGCCAACACCGACTGCACGGCGTTCCAGGCTTTCTCCAGGTTGCCCGCTTTCTGCTCCTTCAAGTGCAGTGCCATGAAGTGCCGCGAGAGTAAGTTCAAGGCTTCGTAATCTTTGTCCGTCGTCGCCTTCTCGGGCGTCGGCAGGAAGTCTCCGGCGTAGGCTGGGTAGCCGGATTGCGTCAGTAGCTTCGCCACTTGGCGAACATCAAAAACCGCTTGTCCCTTTGGCTTCGCCGTCTCGGTCTTGAAGCGCACAACGACCACTTCAATCAGCGTGCCGCCGGTGACGGCTTCCCGCACGAAGTTGCTCAGCGTGGCGAGGGTCGCCTTCTCGACCCCCTTGGGTGCGACGGCAGCCACCATCGCGGAGCCGACAACGCTTCCACGCACATCGTACAGACCGGCGTTCGGCTGACTCGGCGCGGCGGCGGCGATGCCGAACAGGTCGTCCATCGTAAACAGGTTTTTCTCGGCGAACTGTTGGGCGCCTTGCATCATCATCATGCGTTGTTGCATCATCTCATCGTCTGGTGAAGCCGCGCCGCGATTCATGCCGGGGCTTTGTTGCAGCGATGTCAACATCTGCCGATAGCCGACGATCGCTTCCTCGTCCGGCAAGGACGCGAGGTAGGTTTTCACAGTGGCCCAATCCCCGACCGCCACGGCCTTGCGGAACGCGGCCAGTTCTTTTTCCAGTGCCAGTTCCTTGACATCTTTCGGGACAAGTTTGCCTTCCTCCAACTTCGGCTCCGGTGCCCACGATTTTAGAATTGCCGACGGCCGGCGATCAAACGTGAGTGCTTTCAGCTTCGCCAACCGCGGCCCTTCTTTGGGTGGCTCGACGGCCTTTACGGGGGCAACAACCCCTGGCGCGTTGGCTGCCTTTGCCGACGCCGAATCTTGCGTTTTCACACCTGGGACAGCAGCACTTTTGGCAACCCCGATAAGCGGAATCGCCGCCGGCGGCGCAGGAAGTGGAGCTTGAGCAAGAACCACGATCACCGTGCCGAAGAACAGTGACAGAGCCAGGAAGAGCTTCCGCATCGGTCGAACCTCGTCGAGTGAACGTCGTGAACATTGACATGCCAAGCTTGGATTTG
>JANLRE010000642.1:0-4577 GCA_031368205.1 Fimbriiglobus sp.
CCGAACGTCACGGTCGGCGTAAAGTCGAGGCTCAACCCAAACGGGTTGCCCATCGCCAACGACCAATCACCCACTTTGACTTGATCGCTATCCGCAAGTTTAGCGTAGGGGAACGGTTGACCTGGTTTTTTGGGCAGCAGCTTGACGAGTGCCACGTCACCGACTTTGTCGATCCCGACGACCACGGCGTCGTAGAGCAAGCCGTCCGGCAAACCGCATTGCATGACCGGGCCGGTCGGCTGCACGACGTGAAAGTTCGTGAGGGCGTATCCTTCGGGGTCGATCAGCACACCGGAGCCGCACGCCTCGCCACCGTAAAAGCACACCGCCACGACGCTCGGCTTGACCTGACTAATCACCGCAATGCGCTTGGCCTCTGCTGCCAGCACCACCTTGTCCGGCTCCGCCGCGACGGGTCGGACGCACGCCACCACCACGACTAAAAGTGGCACAAGGCTACCGCACAGCAAGATGATCCGGGATCGCAGCATGGTGGACAACTCGTGGACAGTTTGATGGTGAACCCGAAGGCCGTTACTTCTGGAGGCGGGCTTCGGCGAGGTTGAGTTGGTTGCCGAGGAACAGCGAATCCCGTTCCACGATGATCTTCAACTCCTTGGCGTCCTTGACGTTTAAGGTGATCTCGCGGGTTCTGGCTTTCTTGGTGATCGTTTCCTCGAAGACGCGCCGGCCGTCCACTTCGATGCGAAGTTTCAACGACCAACTGTCCCGGTTCGTGCCGTCCGGGATGCCCGCCAATGCCTTCAATTCCCGGAACGTGCCGTCGAGTTTGTACGTCAGAATCGTATCGGGGGGGATCGAAAGTCCTTTGGTGAACTTCCTGCCGTCCAGCGAAATTTCGGCACCGTCGGTCGCACGATCCCGTCCAACCTTGACGGCATACGGGTACTGTTCCCCGAGTTGGCCGTCCCGTTCAACGGGCGGGTAATCAATGACCGGATCCAACTCCGAGAGGTAGCTCAGGTTCCCTTGGCTGAAATCGAGCTTCGTGACGCCCGCCAACGATTCGTAAGCCACCGTTGCCCCACTCACGGTCTTCAGTGTCACGCGGCTGCTCTGGATTTCAATCGTGTTCGCGTGCCACAGATTCCCGAACACGTCCGTGACCTTGCAAAGCGTTGCCGGGATCACGTCGCGGGATGTTTGGTTGAACACGATCCCGCCCGTGGCGCGGACGAGTTTCAGGCTAACTTTCTGTCCGTCTTCCCGCTCGAACTGCACTGCCTCGCCCGTCTCTGTGCCTTCGATCACGGTCCCGGCAAGCGGATTCAAGCCGTCGGGTTGGCGGATGACAAACAGGTCTCGCTTGCCACGGGTGGCTAGAAGCTTTTTCCAGTCGTCGCGGTTCTTCGGTTCCTCCGCACCCCGCATCAACCAAAACAGCGCATTGAGCGGTAACTCGATAATGGGTGCGGGGACTGCTTCCGGTGACGGGAGAAGAGTCACTTCGACCGACTTACCTTTTACACGGATTTGACTGAACCGTACTTGCGAACCATCGGTCAATTCGGCTTCATCGAATTTCACTTGGCCTGGAAGTGTGCCCGACGCCTTGCGAAGTTCGATTGATGCAATGTCCTTGGTGGCGATTTTCGTGGGCGTGGAGGAACCCGTTTCTTGAAAGCTCACAAACGACGGGTCGATTTGGGTGACGGCACCCGTGAGACGTTTGCCACCCAACGTGGTCAATTCGGCAGCAGTCGTCGAGGCTACGAAACTCCAACTGATCGCAATGATGATGACGAGTCGTGAGAAGATCGCGTGGTTCATCAGGTGTTCCAACTCCAGACGAATTCGGCAGGTACACCTGCCGAATTCGCAGACAGAAAACGACTACTTGAAGCCGTTCATCCGGTTCAAGGAGCGGAAGTAGTCTTCGATCATCGGCTTGAACTTCGGTGGCATTTCCCGAATGAAGTCTTGCGTGATTTTCTTCCGTTCCACCTCTGGCAACTTGCCCCAGACTTGCTCGTAGTTGCGGAGTTTTTTCACGTCCACTTGACCCGGCCCGCTATCGGTGCCGCCCTTGCTGTCGTCTTGGGGGGCGTTCGGTTTTCCACTCGGGTTGCCATTTCCCGGTTCGCCACCGGACGGGCAAGAGCCATCATTCGGCTCACCCTTTTCACCCGGCTTTTTCTCGCCCTGGCTTTTCTGTTGGCTCTTAGACTTCGCTTCGAGTTCTTTGATTTTTTCATCAAGTCGGAAGACGATCTTCTTCTGAATCTCTTGTGTTTGCGGACCACCCCGCGCCAAGTCCAAACGGCGACCGCTGTTGTCCATGAGTCGCCCGATGTTCGTGAGGTCTTTGTCGTCCTTCGCCCAGTTTTGCAGGTCGAAGAACATCAGCGTGG
The DNA here is from genome assembly GCA_031368205.1 of Fimbriiglobus sp. Lineage (GTDB taxonomy): Bacteria > Planctomycetota > Planctomycetia > Gemmatales > Gemmataceae > Fimbriiglobus. Next base: position 2,373 of record JANLRE010000642.1, read on the forward strand.
CCACAACCTTGTAGCGGTCCGGCGCATCCGTCACGTCATCCAGAAGCCGGACGATCGACGAGACCGCTGCTTCCCGTTGCATCAAAGCATGTTCTGCGACCGCTTTGTAGAAAAAGAAACTTGCAGGATCAATCAGTTGCTCCGGCTGGACCGCTTTCGTGACGGCCAACGCCTCTTCATAACCACGCTTGCTCGCCAACGCTTTGGCGTAGCTGGCGGCGAGGTTGGATCGGATGTACGGGTCGAGTTTGGTATCCTGGAGAATCGTCGGTGATTCAATCGGTGGCAGGGTATCCACTCGCTTGGCATCGGCCATCAAGGCAACCGTTTCAGGCAAGCCGAGTGCAATCGTTTGCAAGGTGGCATCCGAAACCGACCGGCCTTGCTGCGACCAAACGGCGTCGAACTTGGCTTGGTCAAACTTGCCCGTTGCCTTCAACCAGTTTTCAAGTTTCAGCTTCACGATGTCGGCGGGTTGGCTTTTGAGGGCGCTGAATGTGTAAACCGGCTTCGGGACCGGGTCTGCGGCATCGGCTGGCGATGACACGAAGACTGTGCCCGAAAGAACGATCGCCATGCCCAGGTAGTTGCGGAACGCCATGAAACTTCTCCTCAATGGGAGTTCGTGAAAACGGGATCCATTCAACGCACCGACACCAATTCCTTAACACAGTTTAGTCGACCAGTCGCCGTCACTGGTTATTGCCGCTCGCAATTTTGTTGACCATGTCCTGCAAGTTCGCCTGCTTATCGGCCAACTGCTTCAGTTCCGCCTGGATGATCGGGCTGGACGCTTGCTCACCCTTGTACCGCTCGGCGGTGCCCTTGGTGCGACTGTTGACGTTCATCTGAAGCGTGCGAATCAACTTGAGTTCCGCAACCTGCTCAATGAGCTTCTTGTCGCCCGGTTTTTGTGGTTGCTGTTGCTGTTGGTCTTGCTTCTGTTGTTGCTGCTGGTCTTGCTGGGCTTTCTTGAGGGCGAGCAACATTTCCTTCAACATGGTGATGATATTCTCTTCGACCTCCTGCGTGTCTTTGCCGACGTAGGTGTCGTTGAGTCGTCGTTGCACCGCGATCATGTCCTGTCGCACTTCTTCAAGCACTCGCGCAAATGCCACCGCCGTGCCTTCGCTTTCCAGCAGCTTCAACGTCTTCTCCGCTTCCGCGATGATGTCGATTTCTTTGTCAGCTTGCTGTTGGGACTTCTGCACTTCCGCCGTCGTCTTCACGCCGTTGTTCTTGAGCAAAATGCTATCAATCGCTTTGGTCGCTTCATACACTTCGATTTGCATTGCCAACATGCGATTGCACCGGGCTTCAAGGTTGGCCAACAACTTCAGCATCTCCTCTTCGCGGAGTTGCTTGATCTTTTTCTCTAGCTCTTGAATCGCTTTAGCGATTTGCTCGATCGCCTTCTCTTGTTGCTTAGTGGCCTGTTCACGTTGATCTTTTTTCAGGTCGTCTTCCGACGACTTCTGGTGGGGGTACGCATCCTGGAGTTGTTTACGACCCGGCTGTTGAGCTTGCTGCTGTTGCTGGGCTTGTTGCCCCGGCTGTTGAGCGCCTTGTTGCGGTTGCCCGCCCGGCTGGGGTTGGCCGCCACCCTTCGCGCCACCTTGCTGCTTCGCCTGTTGCTGCTCCCCCTCCTTGGCGTTCGACCCTTTGCCTTCGCCCCCCTGACCAGGACTCGGCTTATCTTGGCCCTTGCCTTGACCCTGCCCTTTGCCATCACTCTTTGAAGTTGGCTTGCCAGCCGCTTCCTTACCTTGACCTTCTTTGCCAGCCGCGTCCTTACTGCTCCCCTCTTTACCCTCTTTACCTTCCTTGCCTTGTCCTTCCTTGCCTTGTCCTTCCTTGCTCACCCCTTCCGGATCGCCGGAATCGCGCGGCGATCCTGCTTGATCGGATTGCTTATCTTCCGGTGACGCCTTGTCATCGCCGTTTGCTGACTTCGCATCTTTCCCGGCAGGCTTTTTGTCCGCCCCGGATTCTTGACCCGGTTTCATCGGGTCGCCGCCTTTGCTGTCTTTGGAACTGCTTTTGGGTTGTTGCGTATCAGGCTTGGCGGCCCCCTCGTCGTCGCCGCTCTTGGCTTCGGGTTTTGGTTCGGCCTTGGCGATCCCTTCTTGACCCTTGCCCGTGTCCTTCGGTTCGCTGCCCAGTCGCTTGGCGAGTTCCTTGGTGCGGTCGGTCACTTGGTTTTGA
>JANLRE010000727.1:0-3207 GCA_031368205.1 Fimbriiglobus sp.
TCGAGTTTCGAGGCCCGACGGAGTCGCAACGTCGGGCCTCGAAGCTCGACCACGACCTACAAGATTTATGCGTATTTCAGCACAATAATGCGGCGTGAATCGCCTGCAATAACTCACGTTCTTGGCGCTCAAACACCGTGCGTAAATCGAGCAACAACGTCCCGTCCTGCGTTCGGCCCACGACCGCAGGGGTTCCCGTCCGCAACCGCGTGGCGAAATCGGCTTCGCTGCGGTTGTTGGCACTCAGCGCGATCACGACCGTGGGTAACGCCTGATCGGGCAACGATCCGCCGCCGACGAACGCGACATCGTCTTTCACTTCGACCGTCAACTCGGGCGTCGTTCGGAGTTGAACGGCGAAGCGTTCGCTGCGTTCGCGCAGTTCCGTAAGTGGCATCGTCAGCATTCGCAGGGTGGGCAAAGTTCGCGCGGCTTTCTCGGGGTCGCGGTAGAACCGGAGCGTGGCTTCGAGTGCGGCGAGCGTCATCTTATCCAGGCGGAACGCCCGCATCAGCGGGTCTTTTTCGATCTTCGTAATGTGGGCGGCTCTCCCGGCAATCAACCCAGATTGCGGACCGCCCAAGAGTTTATCTCCGCTGAAAAGCACCAGGTCCGCACCGGCCCGAATGCCTTCTGCCACGTTCGGTTCCCCCGGCAGCCCGTACTTGGCGAAGTCGATGATGGCCCCACTGCCGGCGTCATCGACAACGGGGACGTTGTGCCGTTTGCCGAGTTCGACCAACTCTTCGATGCCGACGGTTTTCGTGAACCCGCGCACGCGGTAGTTGCTGGTGTGAATCCGCATCAGCAAGCCGGTGTTCGGGCCGATCGCGTTTTCGTAATCGCTGATCCGGGTGATGTTCGTGGTGCCGACTTCCCGCAGTGTCGCCCCGCTGACAGTCAGGATGTCCGGGATGCGGAAGCTGCCGCCGATTTCGATGAGTTGCCCGCGCGAAACGATCACCTCTTTCCCGGCAGCCAACGCCCGAAGCACGATGACCGTCGCCGCCGCACAGTTGTTGACCGCAGTGGCCGACTCCGCGCCGGTGATGTGGCAGATGCCGTCACGGACGTTGTTTTGCCGCGAGGACCGCTTGCCGGTGTCGAGGTCCAGTTCCAGGTTCAAGTAGCCGCGTGCCGCTTCGTAGGCGGCGAGCGCCGCGTCTTCGTGCAACGGGGATCGGCCCAAATTGGTATGCAGCACGATGCCGGTGGCGTTAATCACCGTGCGAATGCGCGGCTTGGCGGCATGGATTAATCGTGCGGCCACACGCCGGGCGATGGCATCAAGAGTGGCAATTTCGACAGTCGGATTGGCGAGGATCGTGGACCGCACGTCGTCCAACTCGACACGCACGGCTTCGGTCAAAGTGTCCGTGTCGTGGTCGGCGAGCAGCAACAAAATCGTCGGGTGGTCCAGCACTTTAGATACGGCAGGCAGCTTGCGAAACGGGTTGTCACTCACGGCGGGTTAGCTCCCCAGTTATGTCACGAGAGGGGATTGACGAAACGCTTCAAGAACTTCACCGCAGCCGTCACGTCCGCGAAGCGCGACTGACCGCTTTCCCGGTCCACGACCAGATACCCGTGGTAGTCGATCGACTCCAACGTCGCCAAGTACATCATCCATTCAATGTCGCCGTCGCCCACGGGTACTTCCTGTGCCCCGCCGGACACGGTCGCCATGCGGGCATCACGGGCATGGCTGTGGATGATGCGGTTGCCCAGGATCGGTATCGCACCGATTGGCTCGAAGCCGTTCATCAAGAAGTTCGCGGGGTCAAAGTTGACGGCCAAGTTTGCGGTGTCGAACGTGGCGAGGTAGTCGCGGGTTTTCTCGGCGGAGTCGAGGCCGCATTCGAGCGCGACTTGGGTGCCGGTTCGGTCGCCGTAACCGGCCAGTGCAAGCAGTGCTTCCCGCAACGTCACGGCTTTTGACGACTTGGCATCCTCAAGGATTTTCGGCAGCGGCGCGACGATTTTGCGCGCGCCGAGATCGAACGCCAACTGCATGACTTTGTGCAGGTGTTCCAGACGCGGTTGCAAATTCTCCGGGTTGTCCAAACCACGCCGCAGAGGGCAGTTCAACGCGGACAGTTCGAGGTTGGAGCTACGCATCAAGTTCCGAAACTCGCGCCGCCCGGTCCCGGTGAGGGTGTCCGGGGCAATGTCGCCGACCGCGTCAATTTGCACGCCATCGACCGCCAGCTTCGCGGCTTGCTCCAACGCGGCCCGAATGGGCAGACCAGTCGTTTCGAGAACGATACCAAGTTTGAGACGGTTCATGGTTTCCAAAAACTGTTACGGATCGCTTGGGTTTTTCACCACGAATAGCACGAATCAGACGAATCAGACGAATCAATCAAATTGTATTTCGATCCGTGGGATGGAACCATTGCACCGGGTGTCAATGCTTTGATTTTATTCGTTCGATTCGTGTGATTCGTGGTGTAACTCTACCACGCTGGGCGTCAGTTGGGGCACCAGGAACTCGGAGAAGGGGCGCACGAGGCGGCGGAAGTCGGCCATGCCGAGGTGGACGGTGCTCCAGCGTCGGCTCCGTTCGCGCATACAGAGTTTGTAATCCGCGACGTTGATCGCCCGCATCAGGTAGCACTTGTCGCGGTAGGTGAATTGGTCGGGCGTGTCCGGCGGAACTTGGAACGGCGCTACGATGTGATATGTGAAGGCCAGAATCCCGCGATACTCCGGGCCGAAGTGTTCCGCCCAACGGGTCAGCCCGTCGATGTCCTCGTGTTCCGCCCAGTTTTGCCAGACTTTTCGCGGCTGGTCCGGCTGGCCACCGGGGAACCGTCGCCCCTTCACGTCCACCACAAGCTTAGCCGTCTCCACACCGACGATGATGAAATCGAGACTCTTCACCAACACGTCGCTGAGTTGGGACCGCTTCGCCTCATCGACCGCAACAAAGCTCACCTGCCGATCGCGCAAGTAAGCTTCAAACGCGGCTTCGTAATGGTTGTCCCGTTTCATCGCCCGTCCGCGTCTTGGTTATTCCCCGACCGTGTAGAGCTGCACGATAACAGTTTTGATGTTTCGGTCCAGAATTTTTACATACCAAGAGTGTAATCGGGTCTGGTAAAATTTTCTGGCACTCCATCTGGAATGGGTTTTCGGCCCTGAAAGGGTCGCTCTAACAGCCCAGGGCCATGCCCTGGGAACTGGCTTTCAGGCCCGAAAACCATG
>JANLRE010000753.1:0-5486 GCA_031368205.1 Fimbriiglobus sp.
CGCCTGAAGCCACTGCGCCCGGCACGCTTACCGAGCCGCGCGAATTTAATCTGATGTTCAAAACTCGCGTGGGCGCGCTGAGCGGCGAAGAGGGCACGGCGTTACTCCGTCCGGAAACGGCGCAAGGCATCTTTGTCAACTTCAAGAATGTTCTTGACTCCACCCGGTTGAAGTTGCCGTTTGGTGTTGGGCAGATCGGGAAGGCGTTTCGTAACGAGATTAACCCACGGAATTACATCTTTCGCAGCCGTGAGTTTGAGCAGATGGAGATTGAGTTTTTCTGCCACCCGGCGGAGTCGATGAAGTGGTATGAATACTGGCGGGATCTTCGCAAGAAGTGGTACAGCACGCTGGGGATTTCGTCCTCCAATCTCGTGCCTCGGGAGCAGGCGAAGGATGAGTTGGCGCATTATTCAATTGGCACGACGGACATCGAATACCTGTTCCCGTTCAGCGATGAACCGCAAGAACTCGAAGGCGTTGCACATCGGGGGTCGTTCGACTTGAACGCCCACGCCGCTGCCAGTGGGATGGGGGATAAGCTTGCCTATTTTGATCAGGATGCGTGGATGGCGGACGCGCCGCAGCGTTCGACGAACTCGTTCGAGCAGTGGATCAAAACCGCGAACCCCACAGCGGAACAGATTGCGAAGTACAAGTTCTTCCCGCACGTGATCGAACCGAGTGCCGGTGCGGACCGGTTTGTACTCGCGGTGCTTTGCGAAGCCTTCACCGAAGACAGCGTGCCGGACGCGAACGGCAAGCTCGAAACGCGAACGCTGATGAAGTTCCACCCACGCTTAGCCCCGATCAAGGCGGCGATTTTCCCGCTCGTGAACAAGGAAGGGATGCCGGAGAAGGCGACGGAGTTGTATCGGTCGTTGAAGCCGTTTTACAACGTGTTCTACGACGCAAGTGGTGCGGTGGGGCGGCGGTATCGGCGGCAGGATGAGGTGGGGACGCCGTTCTGCATCACGATCGACGGCGACACCATGACCAACGGCACCGTCACCATCCGCGACCGCGACACGACCGTTCAGCGACGGATTCCGATCACGGACGTGAAAGCCGAAATCGACAAGCTAATCGCAGCCACGTAAAGGATTGTGCATGGGAATCATCGGGATCGACGGAATGACGCCGCAGGAGATTGGTGCCGAGATCCGCAACGGCGGGCGGTTCGTGATTTTTCTGTGGACGGTGTCCGTGGTGATCGTGAGCATCAAGCAGCCCACAGGCATCCACTTTATTCATGCTGATGAAAAGGCGTTCACGAAGTCGATCCGGCCAACGCTGATTACCCTGCTGTTCGGCTGGTGGGGCATCCCGTGGGGGCCGATTTACTCGATCGAATCGCTGGCCACGAATCTGAGCGGCGGGAAAGACGTGACCAAGGATGTCATGGATTCGTTCCGCAGCAGCAACGACCGCTATTCGATTTGATGTGGGTTACAACCGCGAGCTTTTCGATCGCAACAAGTGGTCGATCAGCACCAACGCCATCATCGCTTCGCCCATTGGCACGAAGCGGGGCAATAAGCACGGGTCGTGGCGGCCCTTCACAATGATGTCAGTGGCTTCGCCGGTGCGGGTGACGGTTTTTTGCGAACGGGGAATGCTGCTGGTGGGCTTAATGGCCACGCGGCAGATGATCGGTTCGCCGCTACTCAGGCCGCCCAACATGCCGCCGTGCCGGTTGGTTTCGGTGTGGATCGGGTTGGGGGCGTAGAGGTCGTTATTTTCGCTTCCACGTAGGGTCGCTGCCGCAAAGCCGATCCCGTACTCGAAGCCCACCACGGCGGGTAGCGACAGTAACGCCTTGCCGAGATCGGCTTTCAACTTGTCGAAGACTGGCTCGCCAAGTCCTGGCGGCACGCCGACCGCGACCATTTCACAGATGCCGCCTATGGAATCGCGGTCCAGTCGCATTCCGTCGATCAGCGCGACCATGCGTTCAGCGACATCCGGGATCGGGCATCGTACCGGGTTGGCTTCCACTTGTTCGAGTGTCACGGTTGTTGCATCCGGAATGTCCGCGATGATGTGGCCGACCTGCTTGACGTACCCGAGAACGCGGATGCCGGAGCGAGCTAGCAATTTCTTGGCGACCGCACCGGCGGCCACTCGGGACACTGTTTCCCGTGCGCTGGTCCGGCCGCCGCCGCGATAGTCCCGGAAGCCGTATTTCGCATCGAAGGTGTAATCGGCGTGGCCGGGGCGGTATTTGTCTTTGATGTCGCCGTAGTCGTGGCTACGCTGGTCGTTGTTACGAAACAAGATGCCGATCGGCGTGCCGTCGGTTTTGCCCTCGAAGACGCCGGACCAAATCTCCGGAAGGTCGTCTTCCTTGCGTTGGGTGGTCAGCTTCGATTGCCCCGGTTTGCGGCGTTGCAAATCCGGCAACAGGTCATCGACCGAGAGTTCCAGCCCGGCGGGGCAGCCGTCGATGATGCACAGGTACCCCGGACCGTGACTGACGCCAGCGGTCGTAACCCGGAACAGTTTGCCGAATGTGTTGCCTGCCATGTTGCGATTATAACGGACTTCAGCGCTGTACGACTACTCTCGCCCAGAGTTGCGGGAACAACTCAGGGACCGTGTTGCCTGTCGTACCCAAACAGCCGACACAATAGATTACATGATGTCGTGCGAGTTCAAGTTGCGGAGGCGAGCCATGCGGATTAGTCTGGTTTTAGCGATTCTGTTCGGTGCGACTTCACTGGCCGTGGCGCAACCGGATAAGACTGCCCCACAGCCGCGATTCGGGGTCGCGCCCAATTTGGTTGGCTACCCACAAGCCAACGCGAAAGACGCCTTGAACTCGGCGATCCGGGCGATCGAACGGGAGAAGTACGACTACCTCGCGGCGCACTTGTTGGATGCAAAGTTTGTCGATGGCCGTGTGGCCGATCGGGCGAAGTTACTGGAAACATCCGTCGATCAAGAACTCCGCACAGTGCGGGAGAACCAACGAAAAGATTCCGACGTGCCGCAGCGGGAACAACTCCCCTCGGACCCGTCTTTGTTCGCGGATGTCGTGAAAGAAGAAGCCCGCAATCGGGCGTTCAAGTTCGTCATCAAGGACATTCGGCAACACCTCACTGAACACCCCGAATACTTGAAAGACTTCAAACGCTTCTTGCGCGACGGCCAATTCGCTGACGGCGGTGACACGGCGAATGCCACCCTGCGTGACCTGAAGGACAAGCAACTCAACTTCAAGAAAGTCGCAAATCGGTGGTACGTGGAAGACCGTCAAGGAATTGAACAACCCGAGAAAAAGTAACACCATCATGAACCGGGGCCTGATTTACTTCTTCCGCGTGGTCGCGTTGATCGGCTTCGGCTTATCATTCAGTGGGCTGTGTGCTCTCGTGGTTTTTCGTGTGATTCCGCAGCTTGCTGACAAACCTGAGGACTTGATCTTCCGGATTCTGGACGTGTTCAAAGAGACCGGCGCGTTCTTTTTGCTCTCCGCAATCCTGTTCGTCTTGTGCGATACGGCACTGTACCTCACCGCCGAACCCCACCCTGATTCTGACAAATCATCATGATTGACCTTCGCAGCGATACGGTCACGAAACCAACACCGGCAATGCGAGCTGCCATGTTCGCGGCGGAAGTGGGGGATGATGTATTTGCCGAAGAACCGACGGTGAATCGGTTGGAGCAACGGGTTGCGGAATACCTGGGGAAGGAAGCCGCGATCTACGTCCCGTCCGGGTGCATGGCGAACCAGATTGCGGTGCGATTGCACTGCCGACCCGGTGATGAGTTGCTGTGCGAAACAACCAGCCACGTGATTTTGTGGGAAGGCGGCGGACCGGCGGCGCTGAGCGGTGTGACCTGCCGCACACTTACAGGTGAACACGGCCTGCTCAGTCTTTCGACGCTGCAAAACGAAATCCACCCGACCGACATTCATAGCACCCAAACCCGATTGATCTGGCTCGAAAACACGCACAATCGTGGCGGTGGCCGGATTCAATCGCTGGAGTCGATCGACGAAATATCCATGTGGGCACGACAACATTCGCTGGCGATGCACCTCGACGGTGCCCGAATCTGGAACGCGATTGTGGCCACCGGGATTCCGGCCCCGGAATGGACGCAGCACTTCGACACAGTCTCGGTTTGTTTTAGCAAAGGGTTGGGGGCGCCGGTTGGATCAGCACTCGCCGGTTCGCGGGAGCTAATGACCCGAGCGCGGCGCTACCGCAAATTATTTGGCGGCGCGATGCGACAAATTGGCTTCCTCGCAGCGGCCTGTTTGTACGCCATCGACAACCACGTGGAGCGATTAGCGGAAGATCACAGCAACGCGAAACTGCTTGCGGAAGCGGTGGCGCAAACGCCCGGATTGACGCTTGTGCCACCGACGGTAGAAACCAACGTCGTGTGGTTTGAAGTGTCACCGTCGATCGGGACGCCGCAAGACGTGGCGGCAAAATTGAAAGCCAACGGCGTCCTCGTGGCCGCACTCGGCAACCACGTTGTTCGCGCCTGCACGCACCTGGATGTCACCCGAGCCGATTGCGAAAAAGCCGCCGCGATGATCCGTCGTCTGGCGGCACCGTAAGGTCGCAATCGGTTACTTCTTCGCTTCTTTGATCCGCTTGAACTCGTCCTTCTTGTCCTTGTCGTCGATCGTGATGAGTTCATCCTCGGTCAGCTTTTCAATCGTCATGGTTTCCTTTTTTTCCTTCTCACCGTCTGTCATCACGACGTTGAGTTTCTTGTCATTTTCGAGTTTATAAGTGCCGTCAATCAACTTGGTTTGACCCATGAACGTGATGCTCAACTTCAGTTTCCCCTCTTTCATCAACTCCAGAGTGGCAGCAACGCCCTCGGGAAGGTCTTCACCCGACTTCACCAGCTTCCATTTGCCGATGAGTTTTTCCGCCACGGTCTTGGGCTTGTCGTCCGCAAAAAGGCTGGCGGAAAAGGCCACCACGAGGAACGTGAACATCAAGCTAACGCGGAGCATGAGAACCTCATTTTTCGAGTTCTGACCAAGTGAGAGAACTTTCTTCCCGGTCGGTTGCTAAACTACTAACTCAGAGTCGTTTCGGACGGCTCCCTTCACGGCTTTTCGGGAAACTTCGTTATGCACTTCGCGTACCGTTTGATTGCGACTGTTCTTGCGTTGGGGTCGATTAGTTTATCACGTGGCGAGTCTGCGGAACCACCGATGACGGACGCCCAACTGGCGCGCACCGCGTCGGCACTCTTCGACAACTTGAAGTTCGAGACCCTGCCCAACGGCTTGCGGGTTTATTTGTTGCCCGTGAAAAGCTCGCCGATCGTGACCACAATGGTAGCGTACAAGGTCGGCGCCTGTGACGAAGACAAGGACCAAACCGGGCTGTCGCATTACCTGGAACACCTGCTTTTCAAAGGCACCGTTAAGCTGATGCCCGGTGACATCGACCGGGCCACCCAACGCAACGGGGGCCGCAACAACGCCTACACCTCCGAAGACATGA
>JANLRE010000763.1:0-1358 GCA_031368205.1 Fimbriiglobus sp.
GAGTTTCCCGGAATTGTAACCGCCCCAGAATAAAAAGGGAGAAAACGCGGAAGGAATCGAACGGTGATCCGTTAGCGGGGTGGGATACTTGACGGCGCCGGTGTCGTCCCTCATGCTAGCACTCATGAACACGACACCGACCGATGACGAGTTGGCCGCCCACGTTGGCGCGGACCGGAGTGCCTTTGAAATCCTGTACCAACGGTATGCACGAAGAGTGTTCGGTTTACTCGCCACGCTAAAACTGGACCCTCATGCCGCCGATGATGTCGCTCAACAGGTGTGGCTGAAAGTCTGGCAAAGTGCCGCGACTAAACCACCCGGCAGTCCGTTCAGCCTGTGGCTGATGCAGATTACTCGCAACGCCGCAGTGGACTTACTCCGCAAACGCCGCCCGCTGGCGATGCCCGAAGAAATGCAAATCGCGGCGACCGGGCACCACGATGTCCTGGACGATGTCGAAGAATCGGCGGACATGGAACGGTTCCGCATGTGTGTGGCCAAGTTGCCGGATGTCGAACGGCGGGTCTTGCAAAGCCGGTTGGAAGGACTCGATTCCCCGAGCATTGCCGCCACGATTCACTTAACGACGGAACGGGTTCACCGAATTTTCCACGACGCGAAACAGAAGCTCCAACGCTGCTTGGGGGTCGAGATATGAAGTACCTCACCATGACGTTACCGGACGACCCCGCCGAACTTCGCACGTGGCTCGAAACCATCATCGCCCACGGCGATGCGGGCCGGCTAGCGGATGAATTGGCCGTGATCCACGCGACGCCCCGGAGCCGAACAGTTTCGCTATCGGCAGACGTAACTGATGCGGTGCGGCAACGCGGCCTGACGGCTCTCGACGATCGCCAGTTGCAAACCGTGTTGGGCAACCCTCGTGTGCTACGATCACTAGCCGAAGACGTGTTCCTGCACGGCGGCGCGTACTGGAGCCAACGATTCACCCATGATTCCCAGACCGACGACCGCGTGACCCACGGCTGGCAGCAACTCCAAACGCAGTTGTTTCCGGATGAACCAGTCGTCACGTTGGCTGTCGCACCGAAAACCCGGCGCACGATTTCACCGTGGCTAGCGAGCTTCGCCACAGCCGCTGTGATTTTCCTGGCGATCTACCTAATCCCCCGTTCGCAAACCAACCTTCCGGTCATCAGCCCGCCCGCCGTTGCATCCACCAAATGGGGTTGGCAGAAAGCGGACGAACTGGCGGCAATCACCAAGCCTGCCGACTACCTCGATCGCATCGCGGACTTGGCCGACGAGTGGAAAACCCAACCGACGCCGAATGCGTTCGCACTCGCCGACCGGATCACTGAGTTCCGCCAAGGTTGCACACGAATTCAACT
>JANLRE010000783.1:0-5094 GCA_031368205.1 Fimbriiglobus sp.
ACTGCCCGGTGGCGTGACGCCAGATCGGTTCACGAGCCGTCGCCAATTGATGGACACCGTGAACGAGCACTTCCGTGGCAAGGAAAAGTCCGACAACCTCGACGCTATGGACACGTTCTACCAGCGCGCTTACGGCCTGATATCGAGCGACAAAGCCCGCGCCGCGTTCGACATCGAAAAGGAACCCGCCCCGCTCCGCGACCAATACGGTCGCAACGCCGCCGGGCAGCGGATGCTTTTGGCGCGACGACTCGTCGAATCCGGGGTGCGGTTCGTGACGATGCACTACGGCGGGTGGGACTTGCACAACGGCATCGCCGGTGGCACCCGGAGCCAGTTGCCGCAATTCGACCAAGCCCTCGCCGCACTGATCCGCGACCTGGAAAGTAAAGGCATGTTGGAAAAGACGCTCGTCATGGTGAGCAGCGAATTCGGCCGCACGCCGAAGATCAACGGCACCGCCGGTCGGGACCACTGGCCAAAGGTCTTCAGCATCATGCTGGCCGGTGGCGGGATCAAGAAGGGTCTCGTGTACGGCAAGTCCGACAGCACCGCGAGCGAACCCGAAGAAGACGCGCTGACGGTCGAAGACATGGCCCACACGGTCTACGATTGCCTCGGCATCGACGCGACCAAGAAGCTGATGTCCCCCGGCGACCGCCCGATCGACATCGTCCGCGAAGGCCACACCCGCAAGGAACTGCTGGCGTAAGCTGGTTCTTACTCCCTCCCCGCTTGCGGGGAGGGCTGGGGTGGGGTCGGGACTGCCACCCTACCCAGGAACTTTCCCGAACCGGGAGGCTGATTTCAACCCCCCTCAATCCCCCCGCAAACGGGGGGAAGGAAGAATCTGGCTTCCCGCCCACATGGGAAGGAAGAATTGCTTAACTCTTTGAGATTGACAACATGATGGTTCGGTTCCTGCTTTCTGTTGGTACTCTCGGGCTTCTGGTCGGTCAATCCTTTGCCGCGTCGCCATCTCTTGGCATCGTTCAGCCACGTGGTGCCCAACGAGGGACGGAAGCGGTGCTGACGTTCCAAGGGGGGCGGCTGGCGGATGCCCAGGAAGTGCTGGTCTACCGTCCGGGGATCGCGGTCAAAAAGCTCGAAGTGGTCAACGATGCGTCCGTCAAAGCCACGGTCGTGATCGCGCCGGATTGCGTACTGGGGGAACACTTCTTTCGGCTGCGAACCGCGTCGGGTTTGTCCGACTTGCGAACGTTTTGGGTCGGCGCGTTGCCCGTTGTGGACGAGAAAGAACCGAACAACGATTTCGATAAACCGCAAGCGATTGCACTGAACACGACCGTTCACGGTAGCATTGGTAGTGAAGACGTGGATTACTACGTCGTCGATTGCAAGAAGGGCCAACGGCTGTCGGCGGAAGTCGAAGGGATGCGGTTGGGTGGCGGCTTCTGGGATCCGTACATTGCGATCCTGGATAGCAAGCGGTTTGAACTAGCGATTGCGGACGATTCGGCACTCAGTGCCCAAGACGGCGGGTGTTCGATCGTGGTCCCGGCGGACGGCAAATACATCATCCAAATCCGCGAAAGCTCCTACGGTAGCGGCGCACAATATCGGTTGCACGTCGGCAACTTTCCCCGCCCAACAGCGATTGTTCCAGCCGGTGGAAACCCCGGCGACGAGGTCGAAGTCCGGTTCATCGGCGACCCGCTTGGCGAGGTGAAGCAGAAGATCAAATTGCCCGCCGTTGCCGATCCGAACTTCCGCCTCCACTGCCAAACGCCGGACGGGATCAACCCGACCGGCTTCAAGTTTCGGCTCAGCGATTTGCCCAACGTGATCGAACTCCCGACCAGCCCGCCGTTCAGCTTAATTGGCACGCCACCGTGTGCGTTCAACGGCGTGTTGACCCAACCGAATGAACAGGACTACTACAAGTTCGCGGCGAAGAAGGGGCAAGTTCTTGATGTGCATTGCTACGCCCGTCGCCTCGGGTCGGCGCTCGATTCGGTGATGCACATTAGCAATGCCAACGGTGCCGCACTCGGTGCGTACATCGCGGGAAACGATGACAGCGCCGGCCCGGACAGCTACCTTCGCTTCACGGCCCCGCAAGACGGTGAATACTACGTCTGGCTCCATGACCATCTCCGTAAGGGCGGTATCGACTACTTCTATCGCATCGAACTGACCACGATTCAGCCGACTACGACCACGAGCATTCCGAAGGTCGATGGCAACAACCTGTCGAACCAGGACCGGCAGTCGATTACGGTTCCGAAGGGCGGACGGTTTGCCACGATGGTAATTGCGAATCGCGCTGATTGGGGTGGTGCCGCCACGGTGGCTTTGGACAAATTGCCACCGGGGTTGACGATCCACGCCGACCCCGTCGATCCGGGATTGAATCTCGTCCCGGTCGTGTTTGAAGCCAAAGCAGACGCCCCTGTGGGTGGTTTGCTCGCGGATGTTCAAGTGAAGCCACTTGATGCGAAGGTGTTGGCGAATACCCGCACGGATCTGGATGTGAACTTCAACCTCGGGGTCAACAATACCGTGTTTCACCGCTTGTACACAAACCAAATCGCCGTCGCGGTGACCGAGGCGGCACCGTATTCGATCGAAGTGATCGAACCCAAAGCGCCCGTGGTCCAGAACGGCTCGATGAACTTGAAGATCGTGGCCAAACGCGCGGCGGGGTTCAAGGGGGCCATCACGGTTTACCCACTGTTCACGCCACCGGGCACCGGCATTCAGGGGTCGGCGGTGATTGCCGAAAACGCGACCGAAGTGGTGTTGCCGTTCAACGCCGCCCCGACTGCGGCGGCACGGAAGTGGAAGACCGCGATCATCGCCGTCGGCGATGCGGGGAAAGGCCCGGTTTGGACCTCCAGCCAACTGTTCACGGTCGAAATCGCGCCGCCGTTCGTGGCCTTTGTCCAAGAGCGATCCGCCGTCGAACAAGGGGCGAAGTCGCAGGTGTTTTGCAAGGTCCAGGTCAACACGCCGTTTGAAGGCAAGGCCGTCGTCAAGCTCATCGGCCTCCCCGCGAAAGCCGTGGCACCCGACCGCGAGTTAACGAAGGACTTGAAGGAGATCGCCTTCGATGTCGCCACCGACAAGACCACGCCGGCGGGTAAACACGGGACGTTCTGTCAGGTGATTGTCACCCACAACGGCGAGACGATATACCACAACGTCGGCGGTGGCGAGTTCCGCGTCGATGTGCCGTTGCCGCCGAAAGCCACGACTGCCGCCGCCCCGGTTGCGGCTCCTGCCCCCGTTGTCGCAGCACCCGTTGTTGCCAAACGCTTGACCCGCCTCGAACAACTCCGGCTCGAACAAGAGCAACGCGAAAAGGCCGAGAAGAAGCCGGACGCGAAGAAGGGTTAACCACGGAAAGCACGGAAGGCACGGAAAAGAAATCCAATTGAGTTTGGAACGCGACTGGCGAAATTTTCTGGAACTCCATTTGTAACAGGTTTTCGGCCCTGAAAGGGTCGTGCTGTCAGCCCAGGGCCATGCCCTGGGAACGAGTGAAGGGACAGTGGATTCGGTTGGATGCCTCTGGGTATGAGCCGTCCGGATCGGGCCGAAAACCCAATCGTCGCCCGGTTCCCAGGGCATGGCCCTGGGCTGACAGAACGTCCCTTTCAGGGCCGAAAACCATGAGAGTTCAACCGCTAGAAAAATTTGCCAGACCCGTTTGGAACTGAGAGCGATGCATTCTGTGATAAACATTACGTCCTGATTTTGATTGCTTCCGTGAGTTCCGTGTATTCCGTTGTGAATTGCCCAGGCTAGTTACAAGACATCAAACCTCCTCCGAGGCTTAATAGCGATGCGTTCAATGATTTTGGCGATCACGCTGTCGGCATGGACACTCTCGGTAGCATCGGCCCAGACGCCGGTGAAGGTTGCGGTCTACCCGCCGGACATCAACCTCGAAACCTCACGCGACCGGCAGACGTTCGTGGTGCAGGCGACGTTCCCGGACGGGCTGACCCGCGATGTTTCGGCGGAAGCCCAGGTTGCGTTCACGAACCCTGCATTGGTCAAGCGGGAAGGCTTCGCCGTGGTGCCGTTGGCGGACGGTGTCACCGAGATGACCGTGACCGCCGTCGGGCAAACGGTGAAGGTGCCGGTCAAAGTCGTGAAGGCGAAGGAAGACCGCCCGATCAGCTTCAAATTAGACGTGATGCCGGTGTTCTTGCGGTCCGGATGCAATAGCGGGAGTTGCCACGGTGCGGCTCGTGGCAAGGATGGCTTTCGCATCTCGTTGTTCGGCTTCGACCCCGACGGGGACCACTACCGGCTGACCCGCGAGTTGAACGGTCGGCGCATCAACTTGGCGCTGCCTGCGGAGTCGATGCTCGTGGAAAAAACCTGTGGCAAGGTGCCGCACACCGGGGGCAAGAAGATCAGCGAAGGCGACGAGTATTACCAAGCGTTGATCCGCTGGCTGGAAGCCGACGCGCCACTCGACACACCTACCGTGGCCACGCCGACGGGCATCGAAGTCTACCCGCCGTCGGCGGTGCTGGACGGCAAGGGCGAGAAACAACGCATCGTCGTGCGGGCCAAATACTCCGATGGCACCGACCGCGACGTGACCAACTTGGCGCTGTTCCTGACGAACAACGAGACCGCCGCCAAGATCGCGTCCGACGGTGACGGGACCGTGACTGCCGGTGAACGCGGCGAAGCGTTCATCATGGCGCGGTTCCACACTTACACGATTGGCGTGCCGTTCATCACGTTGCCCAAAGGGCAGCAGTTTCAGTTCCCCAACACCGTTGAAAACAACTACATCGACACCTTCGTGAACGCGAAGCTGAAGAAGCTCCGCATCGAACCATCAGGGATTTGCGACGACCAAACCTTCTTGCGGCGCGTCTACCTGGATGTGACCGGCGGCTTGCCGACGCCGGAGGAACACGCCCGGTTCCTGGTTTCGACGCTGCCGAACAAACGCGAGCTGCTCGTAGACGAACTGTTGGACCGCAAAGAGTTCGCGGAACTGTGGGTGTTGAAGTGGGCGGAACTACTGCAAATCCGTTCGTCGAACGAAGTCAGCCCGAAGGCGATGCTTCTTTATTACACGTGGCTACAAGACAAGATCGCCCG
>JANLRE010000789.1:0-1229 GCA_031368205.1 Fimbriiglobus sp.
GAATGCCGTTGTGCTTCGCCAGCGGTTCGTTGAGGTAAGTATAATCCGCGTTGAGCAGGTTGAGGACGGTCCGATCGCTTTGGAACAAGTCCGTAAAGAACAGCACCGACTCTTCCGCCATTGCCGCCCGCAACCCGGTGAAGGTCGGAAAGTGGCGTTCGCTCTTCTCGTTCATCTCCTCGAAGCCGCGAATGTGCAGCCACTGACACGCAAACTCCGTGGCCAGCCGTCGTACCTTGGGGTCGCGTCGCATCCGTTGCATTTGCGCTACCAGAACGTCCGGGTCTCGCAACTTCCCTGCCGCAGCGAGCGTTTGCAACTCGGCATCCGGGGCGGACGACCAGAGGAAATAGCTCAGCCGGTTCGCCAGTTCCCAATCGGTCAACGAGGAAGCAACAGCGCCGCTGCCCGCTTTTTCGAGCTTGTAAAGGAAGGCAGGCGATACCAGGATCCGCGCAATCAGTAGGCGAATCGCGGCATCGTGTTGAACGTCTTGGCCACGCAGTTTGTGGTACAACGCCGTCAGTTCGCTCGCTTCCGGCGCCGTTAACGGGCGACGATAGGCTTGGGCCGCAAACGTCAGCACGGCTTTCAAGTGTTGCGGTTGGGTGTCGATCAGTTGCGCCTTGAACGCAACCGCCCTGTCTGCGATCGGCTTGCGGAGCGGTTCAAACAGTTTCGGGTTGCTGTCCTGAGTGGCGAACTCCATCAGTTGCGTGAAGGCGTCCACCTGGGTCAGGGCATCCTGGCTGATGTAACGCAACTCCTCCCACAGCCGATCCAGCTTTCGCACCTGCGTGTCGTCCAACATTAGTCGAGACAGGAGGTGATCTTCGCGGTAGTACAGCGTGAGCGTGACTACTTCGTCCACGGGAACGATCTTGGTGTAACACACGGCGATCGGGAACACGTCGCGGAGCGACTGCAACGCAGCCGCGATTGGCTTGCGTGACCCCTCGTCCGCAACCAGAATCGGCGAACCCGGTTGAAGTGCTGGAATAGGATTCGGTTTCGCGGTCGTGACGGAAAGTTGCACAAGACTCCGTTCCGGCGTGTTGGTTTGCATCACCCCAGTTGCAACAAAATCAGCACCAGCAACGGCGTTAGCCGGGACGCGGATTTCGACGACCGACGGCGCTTTCATTTTGAGATTGCCATCGTCCAACTTCACGCTCAATCCCGGCACGTCTTTGAGCAACAAACCCGGTCGTCCCGGCGCAACGAACTTC
>JANLRE010000799.1:0-5848 GCA_031368205.1 Fimbriiglobus sp.
TGAAGCTGCGACAGGCTTCGCCGAAACGGGTGCATTCAAAAAGCGGGTTTCGACCAAGCGGTGAAACCCGTAACTCACGAGAATGGAAGCGGTCAGGCACGTCGGTGTGGTTATCATCAACGCTAACTCCGGCGTGTTGATTCCCCAGCGATAAAAGTTCCAGGCGATCACCCCGCAAATCGGGGCGTGGATCAAATACAGGCTGTAGCACATGCGGCCGCAAAACCGCAGTGGCGCGGTCAGGCGGGCGGTGGCAATTGCGGTATCGCTTGGGTGCAACCACTTCAAGGCAATCGCAAATGCCGCCCCGATTCCGATGTAACCCGGTAAGTTTGAGTTCAAATTGCTGAGTGAGCCGATCGTCAACACGGACCACGCTAGCGCGTAAACCAACAGCAGTTCTAACGCCCATCGGACCCGGTTGCTGGCGTAGTTCAACTGGTAATAAACGCCCACGCCGGCTGTGAACGGTAGCCAAAACCCATCGAAGAAAAACCCAGGCAGCGGACGACGGTAGGCGGTCAATGATTCGCCACAAAAAGCACTGAGGTCGAAAACGTTCAGACAGACGAGCAGGCTGATGATTGCAGTGGCCGCGAAAAACCACCGCCGACAAACCAACACCAACAGCCCGACGATTAAGTAAAACTGTTCCTCGTAACAAAGCGACCAAAGGGGGGCCGTGAGGTACCCCTGTTCCGGTCCGACGACGTGATAGCGCCACGATTCGGTGAGTGTCAACATCCCAAGCCATTGGCCGAGTTCCAATTCTTGGGGGTAGGGCAGCGGGTGCTCAAACCCTGGAATCGGTCCAGGCAATGCGGCAGGTGAAAGGAGCATCACCCCAAATGCCGTCAACGCAAGATACGCCCAGAGTGGCGGGTAGATGCGACGAAAGCGCCGCACGAAAAAGCGAAAGCCACCACGTGGCTTTCGTCGCGCGCTATCCGCTGATGCAGAGATGCAGTAACCGCTAATCACGAAGAAAAGTGGTACCCCAGCCCAACCCCAATTCGTGATCAGCAGCGCCCAATCCGCCCACGACCCGCCTTGTGAGCGGGTGACGGCGCAGATCTCGGGCGTGACCATGTAGCCTGCGGTCGAGTGGAAAATCACGACGAGCAAGCAGGCGATGCCACGCCAGACATCGAGCGATTCGTACCGGGGATTTCGCGGAGGTTCCATACGACACATGGCTGGCCGCAGGTTCGTGACATTGGGAACAATAGTTAAACTCCTAGTACACATTTCAACCCGGTGCGAACCGAACGCCCCGGTTTGCCGTTGCCATAGTCCGCCGCAAACCCCACAATCGCCGCATGAGCCGAGAAACCGATCTTCAGCGTGTGTTGAATTGTGGCATCATCGCAGTGGTCCGCGCACCCGATCCGGCGGGGTTAGTCGATGTCGTGCGGGCGCTGGCCGATGGGGGCGTGACTGTTGCCGAAGTCACGTTCACGATCCCGAATGCCATCGAGGTGATCCGCGAAGTAAGCCGGCAACTGGGTAACCGGGTACTACTTGGTGCCGGGACGGTGCTTGACACCGAAACCGCCCGCGCCGCAATTCTGGCGGGGGCGGACTTTGTGGTGTCTCCGGCGTTGAACCTGGACGTGATTCGGCTGTGCCGTCGGTACGATAAATTGGTGATGCCAGGGGCGTTCACCCCGACCGAAATTCTGACGGCATGGGAAGCGGGTGCGGACATTGTCAAAGTCTTCCCGGCGGACATTGTTGGCCCCGCGTTCTTCAAAGCGGTGCGTGGGCCGCTACCACAAATCAAACTCATGCCCACCGGCGGCGTGGACCTGAACACCGCGTCCGAGTTCCTGAAAGCCGGTGCGGTGTGTCTGGGTGTCGGCAGCCAACTCGTGGACCCGAAATTGATCGCGGCGAAAGATTATGCCGCACTCACGGCGTTGGCGAAGAAGTATGCGGACATCGTTACTCAGCATCGTAAATCGTAACTGACAATGCGGTATCACAATGGACGCGATTCTGTTTTTGGACAAAGTGGCGAAGGCGAAACGGCAGCCGATTTTCGTGCTGCACGGCGACGAGGATTTCTTGAAGCGGCGTTGCCGCGACGCGATTATTTCGCTCGTGGCTGGTGAGGCGGACCCGTCGTTTGCCGTCTCCAATTTCACCGGCGACAAGCTCGCTTTTTCGACAGTTCGCAACGAACTCGACACCTTGCCCTTTCTCAGTCCGGCACGCATTGTAATTGTCGATCAAGGTGATAGCTTCGTAACTGAACACCGGGCGACGCTCGAAAAATACGCCCAAGCGCCGAGTAAAATTGGCGTGCTGGTTCTGGACGTGAAGACGTTCCCCGAGACGACCAAGTTGGCGAAGTCCTTACCCGACGCCGCGAAGATTGCCTGCAAAGCGCCATCACCCTACAAGCTTCACGAAGTGGAAAGCTGGTGCGTGAGTTGGTCGCTTACGCAGCACCGCAAGAAGCTGACTGCTGATGGTGCGGCGGCGCTAGTCGAACGGGTCGGGCCGCAGTTGGGGTTACTCGATCAAGAGTTGGAAAAATTGGCAATTGCAGTTGGCAGTAAGTCGGCGATCGGCCCCGAGGATGTGGAAGCGTTCGTTGGCCGGAGTCGGGCCGCCAACGTGTTCGGAATCTTGGATGCGATTGGTGACGGCAAACCAGGCGTATCGCTGCGTATCCTTGCAGAACTTCTGGAAGAAGGCGATGACCCGCTGGCAATCCTCGGGCCGCTGACGTTTCAATTACGAAAGCTCGCCACCGTGGGCCGGCTGCTGGCTCAAGGCGATTCCCTCGGACCGGCAATGGATACTGCCGGTGTCCCCAAGTGGCCGCAAGCTCGCCAAAGTACGGAACGCCAACTGCGGCACTTGGGGCGATCGCGGTTGTTGCAAATCCCGGATTGGCTCGTCGAAATTAACCTCGGTCTCAAGGGAGGCAGCCCGCTTCCGCCACGATTGCAACTCGAAAAACTTATCATCAAACTCGCCCGACCCCGTGAGGTCGCAACTGCATAACGCGAGACAATTATGGCATTCGACAAGACCCTTTCCGAACGCATCCTGACCGTGCTGAACGCTGTCAAAGGCATCACGGGCAAGCCGTTGTTTGGCGGGTATGGCGTGTTCAAGGATGGAACGATGTTCGCCGGTGTTTACCGAACATCGCTGATCGTGAAACTGCGTGAGGGTGCTTGCGATGCATTGCTCGAACCCGACACGGACCCGTTCAACCCAATGGGCGACGGCAAACCGATGACCAGTTGGATTCAGGTCGCTGCCGCAAGCGTGGACACGGATGAAAAATTGCTTGCCTGGCTCAATCGCGCGTTGGCAGTCATTCCACCAAAGAAGGTATCGAAACCGAAGAAACCCAAACGCAAGTGACCAAGCTCACCCGGCTCAAGTATCTGCCGCAGATTGCCGAACTCGACTGCCGTACTTTTGGACTTTAGCATTTTCGCCACTATTTTCTTGACCGCAGCCCACGTCACGCTATTCTCCGCCCGCCGTGAACGGACTCACCACACGGCGTACCCCCCAAGTGAGAATGACCATGCGGAAACGGATTTCCCTCGGGCTGATTTTGGCATTCGGCCTTTCGACATCAATTGCCTACGGCCAAGCGCCGGCTCGCAACGCGACGGATGCCAGCAAACATGTGACCAAAGTTTTTTCGATCGCCGAACTCGTCACTCCGCTACCGGACAATTCACTGCCGACGAAAGAAGTCAAGGCAACTAAAACAACGACCCAGAACGTCGATGCACTCATCAAACTGATTCAAGGAATGGTTTCGCCCTACTCTTGGTTTGAGCATGGTGGAAAGATTGATTGCTTTGAGCAGGGTCTTGCCCTCGTCGTCACCAATACCCCGAAAGTCGTGGCGGAGGTCAGCGATTTGCTCACTGCCCTGCGTAAACTCCAGGACATTACGATTTCCATCGAAGTTCGTGAAGTGTCCACGACATCACTCAGTTTCATCGAGTTATTGAAGCGAGCCGATGTGAAGCCGATCGACGGTGACACCACGGCACAACTCGCGGATGAGCACGTGAAGAGTTTGCTCGAAGTTGCGATGAGCGATCGCCGGGTGAACATTGTTCAACTGCCGAAGATCACGATGTTCAATGCCCAGACCGGAAGTCTTTCTCACGGGGATCAAATGTCGTTTGTGACCGGCTTCGATTCGCAAAAAGTCCGCGAGCAAACCGTGCTGGTCCCGAAAAGTGAACTGACGACGCTAGGCTATTCGATCAATCTGCAACCGACTCTCGTGGACGACAACAAGGCGACACGGCTGACGATTCAGTACAACTGGACCGGCATGGAACCCACCGTCCCGCTGTTTCCGATCACGTGGTTTATCACACCGAAGTTCGAGGGCGGTTCCGAAGGGGTGCCGATTCCGTTCACACAGTTCCTTCAACAGCCCAAGTTTGAAAAACTATCCCTGTCGAAAACGTTGGTCATCAACGACGGCGGCACGGTTGCAATACCACTCGGAAAACGCACCCGCCGAACCACGACCGAACAGTCACCGGCAGTCGTCGCCAAGGTGCCTTACGTCAATCGCCTGTTCAGCAGCCCCAAGACAATCTCCACACCCGAAGATGTTGTGCTACTCGTCACGGTGCGAATCGTGAAGAAAGACGACGACGCATTGAGCAAGAATCGTTGAGTGATGTGCAAAAGCGAAGTGGCTCAGGCTTGAAAGACGGAGCCTGTGTCCTGATTTGTAGGTCGTGGTCGAGTCTTCGAGGCCCGACACACGACTCCCAGTGGACAAACGGCACCACTATTTCAGTTCACTCGCTCATGTCGGGCCTCGAAGACTCGACCACGACCTACAAAACGCATCGTGTCAAGTTGCATATCGCATATGCAGTTCTACCCCCGCACGACGCTGTTGGCGGCGCTGGAGATGTAGTCGCGGTTGAGTTGGACGATGAAGTCGGTGCTGATTTCTTTGGGGCAGGCGGCTTCGCATTCGCCGATGTTGGTGCAGTGGCCGAACCCTTCGCGGTCGTGGTGGGCGACCATCTTTTTCACCCGTTCCTTTTGCTCCGTTTTGCCTTGCGGCAACGAACCGAGGTGGCCGACCTTGGCGGACAGGAACAACATCGCGGAGGCGTTGGGGCACGCGGCCACGCACGCCCCGCAGCCGATACACGCGGCGGAATCCATCGCCCGTTCCGCGTCCGGTTTCGGAACCGGGATCGTGTTCCCGTCTCGGGCGCCGCCCGTGTTCACGGAGACGTAGCCGCCACTTTGGATGAGGCGATCGAACGCGGAACGGTCCACGATCAAGTCTTTAATCACCGGGAACGCCGCCGCCCGCCACGGTTCGATCCACAACTCGGCGTTATCCGGGAAGCTACGCATGTGCAGTTGGCACGTCGTCGAACCCCGTTCCGGTCCGTGCGCTTGGCCGTTAATCATCATCGCGCACGAGCCGCAGATTCCTTCGCGGCTGTCGTGTTCAAACGCGACCGGCTCCTCGTTCTTCTTGATGAGGTCTTCGTTGAGAATGTCGATCATTTCCAAGAACGACATGTCCGGCGTGATGCCGTCAACGGCATAAGACACCATCTGACCGGCTTCGGTGCGGTTCTTTTGTCGCCAAACGTGGAGTTTGAGTTTCATATTCGGGTATCGGGTGTGTCGGGTGTCGGTATGCAAACTACTTCGGGGCAAAGCCCACGGACGAACGTCCGTGGGCTGTTGACCACGAAAAAAATTACTTGTAGCTCCGCTCCGAAAGCTTCACGCTCTCGAAGGCTAATTCTTCTTTGTGGCGGATCGGGGCCTTTTCGGTGCCTTGGTATTCCCAGGCGGCGACGTGGGCGAA
>JANLRE010000829.1:0-6043 GCA_031368205.1 Fimbriiglobus sp.
CCGTCAAGTTGGAAGCCCAAGCTGTTTCGACCTTGCCGCCAACCGTACCCCCGACAGTGCCACCACCCACGACTGGAACGATTAATCCGCCGGCCAATAGCAAACTGGAAGGGACGATCACAGCCATTGATGTTGCGGCTAACAGCGTGACGATTGCTGTGCAGAACGGCACGAAGTACGTGGTCCGCGCCGTGACATCGACCAAGATCGAGCGGAATGACGTTCACACCACGCTGACCGCGTTCAAAGTCGGCGATTTCGGCGAAGCGGTCATCGGTAGCGACGGCTTCGCGACGAAAATTCAGGGCACGCAAGTTTAGAAGCGTGCCGCAGCGACCGAGTGGATGGGTGTTACGCAGTTAGCTGTTGGCTGCTTCGGTTTCATCGGGGAATGGTAGCGAATTTCTGTTCATTCTCGCACCCCGCTGATTCCGTTGTGGATGGACGGTGGACTCGCAATCACTGCGTAGCACCTATCGGTCTGCTATTTAAGGTTGACCGACATCACTTCCCGGATCGTTTTTGGGAATTGCCGCACAAGTCTTCGGTACTTCCACAGCATCATCGTCGTCGGGGTGATCGACCCCGCAACACGCTTGCGTGGCGGCGATCCATTCTTCAAGCGTCGGGTGTTCATCGGGGGTCATGGTCGTTTCCGGGGTGGGTGATATTGTCACACCGTCACTGTCTTCGCTAAATGCTCGAGCACCGTCAACTCCTTGCGTTGACCTAACGCAATGAGCGTGCATCCGGGCACGATAATCGTTTCCCCCTGGGGTGCGTAGACTAACTCGCCGTTGGGCGGAAGAATCCCCGCGATCATGATGCCATGCTCGACGGCTAGCCGCGACTCCTTGAGCGACTTTCCGGCCAAGGGACTTCCGACAGTGATTAGCACTTCTTCGATTTGTAGATCGTGAAATTCAGAGCGTGTCGCCATTTCCATGATGCGCAAAACCGTCGGCTGAAACACCGCCTGCACCGCCCGACTGCCGCCGGCGAGGTACGGGGAAATCACCTTAGTCGCACCGACTTTCCGCAACTTCGCTTCGGCTTCTTCCTCTTCAGCACGGGAGACGATTATCAGCTGCGGGTTGAGCAACCGCGCCGACAGGGTGACGTAAAGGTTATCCGCGTCGGACGCGATGGACGTGATGAGTGCCTTGGCCCGATCCACGCCGGCCTTCCGTAGGTTTTCATCTTCGGTTGCGTCACCTGTGAGCTTGATCCCAAACTTGTACTCCCAGTCCGCGAAGAGCGTCGCGTTTCGTTCGATCACGACGAACTTCTTCTGTTTCCGTTCCAATTCATCGCAGACGATTTTTCCCATTCGGCCCAAGCCACAGACTACCACGTGGCCCGAAAGGGTGTTTAACTCTTCTTCCATTCGTTCTCTCCCGAGTAGTTCACGGAGTTCGCCGGTGACCACGCCACGAACGATTTCTGAGCCGAAGTAGGCGAGCGTAAAAATGCCGGAGTAGGCGAGAAAGATCGTGAAGACACGACCGCCGGTCGAGAGGGGGTGGGTTTCGCCGTAGCCGATGGTGGCGATTGTGATTGCCGTCATGTACGCCCCATCGAAGAGTGTCCACGGATCCCCTTCGATCAACGGATAGCCGACGGTGCCCACGCTTTGCAGTAAAATTGGCCACAACAGCGCACGCCGCAACGGTCGCGGTAACACCTGACGAAACGATCGCACCAGTCGTTTCTTAAAGGAAACAAGTTTGTGAAGCCAGCGTAGGGCGGTGTTCATTTCGTGTTCATGTTACGGATCGGATGCGTCCCACTCGACACATCAATTGATGGTTTTCACCGAAAGCCCGACGACTTCCGAATGGTGTCCCACACCGATCACTGAAAAGAAGTTGTACGAACTTACTGGGCTTCGTGGGAAGTTGCACTTTTTTCCTTCGGCCAGATGGCGTAGGATCGTCCTCAGAATCGGTAACCGGAACGCGGAAGGAATCGTCATGTCGTCACCCCCTAGCCCCAACGACCTGACTCGTCATCAACTCGATGAGCTGGATGCGTTGCTTCAGCGGATGCTCAGTGTCCCGGCAGGTACACCGTCGCCCGGTACTGGGCCGACGGTGCCGGAGTTGCCACCCTTGCCGTCGTCCGGCAGTTGGCGCAGCGATACCGCAGGTCTGTCGTCGCGTTCGCCGTATGTGGCTGCCGAGCCGGTACCGATCTTGCAATCCGTGGTCAGCCGTGCCGCCACGGTGCCGACGTGGGGGCCGGACCCGCTCGCGCGATACACCCCGCAAATGCCCGCGCCGACGGTGGAAGTGGTTCCCCAACCGATGCTCGAACACCGGCGATTTCCCGAACCGACACCACAGATAGCTCGGCCGGACGATTCCCCGAAACTGTTCGGACCACCTACTGCCGAAACGGGTATGCCTGGGGCGACTGTGTTTGAAGCACCCCGCACCTTGCGGGGCGTTGATGCACCCGACATGCCAGTGGATCGCGGCGCATTCCAACCGGAACCTGTTGCACAAGCATTCAGCGAACCCCCTGTCGAAATACAGGTTGCATCACACGAAGCCGTACCCACGGTGCCGATGCTGGTGTGGCCTGTGTTTGCGGTGAACTGGGTGCTCGAATCCACCTTGTCCTTGTTCGGGCCGTTGGGGAATCTGCTGACTCACCTGTACGTGAAGAACACACTCGGCATTTGTGGGTTACTGCTGCTGATTGCGGCAGGCGTCTGGACCGCCCACGGCACGGGCTGGATCACAATCACCGCGTTGCCGTTCAAGCGGTAGCAGTTTCGCCGGTGGGTTCTATAATGCCGCAATCGGGAAAAATCCGGGGCGGCGTGGGGCGAACTTCCCACTAACACCCGGATTCCGATTGAGGCTTCGATGACGTCACCCGCACCGCAACCGCACCGCTTGGACCCGCTCGCCGCATTTCTCAGTTTCTTGCTGCCCGGACTGGGCCAAGTGCTTCAGGGGCGGATCGGTAAAGGGCTGCTCTTCTTCTTCTGCATCTACGCGCTCTTCTTTTACGGCATGTGGATGGGCCGGATGAAGAACGTCTGGCTACCCGACACACGCAAGATGCCGGACGTGGAATTGCCGCTCGTCGGCAAGCTCGACGGCTTGCCGAAATCCGTTTATTACCGGATGCAATACCTCGGCCAATTTTGGGTCGGTGTCGCCGCATGGCCTGCCCTCGTTCAGTTTGTCGCCAGCGAACCGCTCGGTGATCCGAAAGATCGCAACGGGTTCGACGGGCCACCTCCCGCCGACCCGGACAAGTTAAAGCCCATCGCGGTTCTAGGCCATTACATGCAAGCGCCCTCGGAACCGGAATTGGGGGCGTTGCAACGGGCGGACGACAAGCGGTGGGATTTGGGGTGGGTATACACCGTGATCGCGGGTGTGTTGAACGTCCTGGTGATTTACGATGCGTTTGCGGGGCCGGTGATCCGGGATGACCTCGACCCGGCGACCAAAAATCCGAAAACGACGACTGCCGTTGGCGCTCCCCCTGACCCCAAAATCCCACCGCCTGTTGCAGTCGTGCCTGTTGCCGTTGTGAACGGGGTGCCGTCATGATCTCCCTTTTCGCAGCAAGTATTTACTGGGATCTGCCAGTTCTCTTGGTGACGTTCAGTCTGGTCTACAGTGCGACCCGCCACGACCACTGGGACCGAATCCTGCGAGAGTCACTCGGCTGGTGTTTGCGAGTCGGCGGCTTCCTGGTTGGCGTTGGTGTCGTGCTGTACGCACTTTCCACATTCCTTTGAGACTTCGGCAACCGAGTCTTGGCGAGAACTCACTGAGTTAATATCTCCGAGACTACCTTCACGTCTGAGGGGTCTGCCCACAATTCTCGGAGCGACGTACCATGTTACGGAAACTTTTAGCGGAGACGATCGGCACATTTTGGCTGGTCTTTGGCGGTTGCGGCAGTGCTGTTTTTGCTGCACTGGTTTTGACAGGTGATGGCCGACACAATCTCGGAATTGGTTTCGTCGGCGTCGCGTTTGCGTTCGGATTGACTGTGTTAACAATGGCCTACGCCATCGGTCACATCTCGGGTTGCCACTTGAACCCAGCGGTCACGGTCGGTCTGGTCGTCGGCGGGCGGTTCCCAGCGAAAGACGCGATCCCGTACATCATCGCTCAGGTGATCGGTGCGATCCTCGGCGCCGGTGCGATTTACCTGATCCAATGCGGTCAGCCGGGGTTTCACATTGATGAGACCCAAGCCGGTGCGTTCGCCACGAACGGGTACGATAAGTTTTCGCCCAACGGCTATTCGATGATCTCTTGCTTGGCAGCCGAAGTCATCCTGACGGCGATGTTCTTGTTCATCATTTTGGGTGCGACCGATAAACGTGCCCCGGCGGGGTTTGCCCCGATTGCGATCGGCCTGGGTTTGACCTTAATCCACTTAATTGGGATTCCGATCACGAACACGTCGGTGAACCCGGCCCGCAGCACCGGCCCCGCACTGTTCGTCGGCGGCACAGCGCTGATGCAACTCTGGCTGTTCTGGGCGGCACCACTATTGGGTGCCGTGATTGCGGGAACCTTGTATCGTTTCGTTGCCAATGAATCGGCCAAAGTCGAAGCACACAAGGCGTAAACTCCGAGTTGAAATGCTGCAACAAGCCCACCGAATGACTCGGTGGGCTTTCGTCTTTTGGTGTGAGCAATACGATAACTCTGGTGCCGCCTAACAGTCTTGTTTCCCAGGTGGCAATTTCGGCTAGGAACTATGCGTCAAAATCTTCTGAACTTTGCGGCGTTTGCGGTGCTGGCTGCCGGGCTGTTTGCCGGCGGGTGGTACATCGACAAAAACTTTATCCCGAAGCCGGAACCCAAGCCGGTGGAACCAATCGTTCTGCCACGGGAAACCGTACAGGCCATCGCCGGCGCGTTCGTGGGGACGACCTACCCCGCTAACAAATGGCGGATCACGAGCAAATTTGAACCACCCCAGGCGGTGTTACCAAAAGAAGCACCCAAGCCCGTCGAACCCGCGAAAGTTACGGCTGCGGAACCAATCGAACTCATTGCCCTCGGCGACGATTCTTACTTGAAGAAAGTGATCCTGACCACTCGCGGCGGCGCGATTCAACAAGTGACGCTCCGCAAGATCGACGAAGCCAACCGCATCGGCCGCGAAGTGAAAGGCCCGGACGGTAAACCGCAACCGCTCCGTGTCATCCCCGGTCTGGTTCGTCCGCGCGATAACAGCACCCTGAAGGAAGTGAACGACGGCTACATCCCCGAATTGGCACCCGGCAAAGTCACCAACCCGGCCCAACTCGCGCAAGCGTCCTACGTCTTACTGCACTACCCGTCCGAGGACGATCCGCAACGCCAACCCAAAGAAGCGGAGCGACTGAACGACCAATTCCCGTCCGCCGAATTGGGGGAGCGAAATTGGAAAGTGACCGAACAAGGTCGGACGCCAGAAGGCGGTTATCGCGTCTCGTTCGAGACATCCCTGGGGTCGCCGTACTTCTTGAAGCTGAAGAAAACCTACACGCTCGCCGCGCGGGATTACCACGTCGGGTTCACGTTAGACATCGTTGCCGAAGCGGGCCGCGAAAAGGGTAAGGGGAAGTTTCGCTACCAGATCGTCGGCGCCCACGGCATCCCCGTTGAAGGCGAGTGGTATGCCCAAGGGTATCGAAACGTGATGGTCGGCTCGATCACGCCGAAAGGGAGTTTCCGCCGGTCGTTCGAGGACGCCGCCACGATCCACACCCAAGCCGGGGGCATGGTCGTCAACAAGGGGGAAAACACGTTCACGTATGCCGCCGTCGGGTCGCAATACTTTGCCAGCGCGCTGGCCATTGACGAGACGCAACCGCCGGCGTTGAAAAGCGGGATGTGGGACTACGTCCGCCCGACCCGCGAACCGGCCCCGTGGGACAACCCGACGCAACTCTTCCTCGCCGACATCACGTTCCGCGCCGTGTCGATGCCGATCGACCTGGAGCCGGGCCAAACCCTGTCGCACAAGTACCTGATTTATAACGGCCCGATGAAGGTGCGGTTGCTCGGGCAGA
>JANLRE010000835.1:0-8693 GCA_031368205.1 Fimbriiglobus sp.
GCGAGTTTTCTTGATCGGGCAACTGCGAGAATTGCTCGTAACGAATCGGGCGTTGAGTGACGCAGAGTTGGATAAACACTTGAAATCATTGGAGGAGATTCTGCAGGCATCCGACGGGTCCAACTTCAGCGGGTTTGAGAAAGTTCTTCAGCAACCGCGTGTTCGGTTTACCATGCATGCCGCCGATGAAAAGCGTGTCGCGGCATCACGAGTGCGGCTGATCACATACGGCAAACTGAAGCCCGATGTGGTCAAGTTGTTCTCGCCACTTCAAGTGGTGTTAACCGACGATCTACAACAGTTTGAAATTATTCGGGATGAAATGACCAAAGCGGTCAACCTCAGCACGACCGCTGAGCGGGTTCGATTCACTGATGATAACGCCGCACGACGCATAGGGTCGGATTTATTTCTGGCGCCTCTTTTGTTGCCAGCGATTGTAAAAGTGAGTGCCGCTTCTACCCGACTGCGTCAAAAAGTCTGTTACCTCCAGATCATCGAAGCCATCCGGTTTCACGTCCGCGAAAATAACAACAAACTTCCGCCCTCCCTTTCCGACATCAAGTTGCCGATACCACTCGACCCCGTCACGGGGAAGGCGTTCAAATACACGCTGAACGAGGATGTCGCAACACTTCAAGCCGTTGCTCCAAACCCCCATGACGGGCAAAAGAACTATCGTTATGAAATCCGCATCCGGAAGTAGGTGTGTCGGATCGCAGTTGACAG
This sequence comes from Fimbriiglobus sp., assembly GCA_031368205.1. Lineage (GTDB taxonomy): Bacteria > Planctomycetota > Planctomycetia > Gemmatales > Gemmataceae > Fimbriiglobus. The sequence goes on from JANLRE010000835.1 coordinate 730, forward strand.
GAAGTAGGGGCACCCCTCGTGGGTGCTCCTACAAAACCTTCCCGTAGGGGCACCCCTCGTGGGTGCCCCTACTTCCTGCCAACTACTGCGGGAACCACGCTCGAAAGTAGTTCCCCTTGGCGCCGGGAATCCCCAACGGTATTCGCACGTCACCAGGGTGGGTTTCTCTCGGAGGGCGAACGATGCAACGGTTGGCGAACTTCACGATAATCGTTGCGATTGTGGCAAGTACCGGGTGTACGCTCGACGAGTTCAGCCGCAACCAAGGCGGCTTTCGCAACAAGCCGGTGGACGTTCCCGATGTGTCGCCAGCGTCTCGGGAACTGTCTGCGCGTGTCGATGCCCTCGGGCACGAACTGATGACCCAGAACCCGTTTCTGGGCGTGAACCCGACGTTCAGTGTCGTCGGTCGCAAAGAGCTAGAGATTTACCACCCAGACCAAAACGGCGTGATGATTTCCGAAGGGCTAGTGGAACGCTGTAAAAACGATCAAGAACTGTCCGCTGTGCTTGCCACCGAACTGGCCAAGATGAGTGCCGAAGCCCGTGCCAGCAAGCGGATGCGAATCGCGGAGCCACTACCAATGCTGGCGGATGCCGGGGCCGCAACACCCGGCGGCAATGCCGACCCGAACCAATTGACCGCCCAGGCGATTTTCGACAAGCAACTCGCACCGTCGTCTCGTAGCAAATCGAAGACAGTTGAAGACCCCGACAAGATCGCGGCGTCCATTCTGCAAAGCGCAGGTATCGACGTGGCCACTTTGCAGAAAGTCGCCCCACTTCTGGAAGAGTCGAAACGAAAAAGCGCGACCGGCAAGCAACTCGGCGCACGCGGTGACGCCCCAAAATGGTCGCAGTGATTTGTGGAATGGTTGATTCCTTTCTTGTGAACGCTTGCTCTCGCATCCAGAAACTGTATTTTGTTACCAACCTTTAGGAATGTCCTCCCCCTCTTCGTTGGTTTGAGGTCGATCTCATGCGCACCCTCTCTCGTGTCATGGCGTTGTTGGTTGCTGGCGTAGTCATCTCGGCGATTCCAGCCTGTGGAAAAAATGGTGGCGGCAGCGGTGGTTCCACATCGACGAAGAAAACCAAAGTCGCCGTCGTCAGTAACTGCACTGCGGAATTCTGGTCGATCGCCGAGGCGGGTGCGATGAAGGCGTCGAAGGATTTCGATGTCGATGTCGTGTTCCGCCAACCGAAGTCCAATACCGTGGTCGATCAGATGGACATCGTGAACGACCTCGTTCGCGTCGGTGTCAGTGGGCTGGCCGTGAGTGTGAATAAGCCGGATGAACAAACGCCTGCGCTCCAGGGGATTGCCGGGAAGGTGAACCTCATCACGATGGACAACGACGCGAAAGATAGCAAACGTAAGTGTTACATCGGCGTGAACAACTACGAAGCCGGGAAAGCGGTCGGGCGGTTGATTAAGAAAGCGTTGCCAAACGGTGGGACGCTCGCACTGTTCATCGGCACCACGGCATCGGCTAACGCGATTGACCGAATCGGCGGCGTACTTGATGAACTGGCGGATAAAAAAGACGCCCCCCGCAACGCCGGCGCCACGGTGGGCAAGTTCAAGCTCGACGGCGTTTACACCGATGACACGGACCAAGTGAAAGCCCAAGACAAGGCCAAAGACGTTCTCGAAAAGCTGCGTGGCACGCCGAACTTGTGCATGGTCGGCCTGTACGCCTACAACCCGCCGGCCATCTTGATGGGCGCCCGCGCAAAAGGGCTAGTCGGCAAGGTCACCATCGTCGGTTTCGATGAAGACTGGACCACGTTGAAGGGGATCCAAGACGGCGAAATCCTCGGCACCGTCGTGCAAGACCCGTTTAACTACGGCTACAAGTCTGTGGAGATTCTTGCCGCACTGGCCAAGGGCGATTCTTCCAAAGCGATTGACCAAGACATCGCTTATCGTGTTGTGACCAAAGACGGCGCACCAGAAGAAACCGTCAACGGCGTCAAGGTTCTAAACATTAAAGGGACCGAGTTCGAGGCGAAGTTGCGTGCGGATTTGGACTCGGTCAAGAAGTAATACCTACCGTGTCACCGCGAAGCTCTACGCGGTGACACCTCCCATCGCACTGAACAACCCATGCCCACCTCACCACCACTCTTGGAAGCGCTGCACGTCCGCAAGCAGTTCCCAGGCGTGGTTGCGCTGGATGACGTGTCCGTTGCCGTGCAAAAAGGCGAAGTCCTGGCCGTGGTCGGGGAGAACGGCGCCGGTAAATCAACGTTGATGAAGATTCTCGCCGGGGTGTATCAACCCGACGGCGGCGAGTTGCGACTCAACGGCGATGCGGTTCACTTCCGTGGTCCAGGCGAGGCGTTGCAAGCCGGGATCATTCTGATTCACCAAGAACTCAGTCTCGCGGAAAACCTCACGGTCGTTGACAACCTGTTCCTGGGCCGCGAACGGACCTCGGGCGGCGTGTTGCAATGGCTAAATAAAGGCACGATGGCCCGTGAAGCAGAGACGATGTTGCGGCGTGTGGGCCTGCCGGAAGAACTCCTGACCGTCCGCGTCGCCCAGTTGTCACCGGGGCAAAAACAGCTCATCGAAATCGCACGGGCGTTGGGACAGAATGCCCGCGTGCTGATTATGGACGAGCCGACATCGAGCCTCACCCAACGGGAGACCGACCGGCTTTACGAAGTGATTGATTTGCTGCGGTCGTCGGGCGTGTCGGTGCTGTACATTTCGCACCGGCTCGTCGAAATCACCCGAATCGCCGATCGCGCCATCGTGCTGCGTGACGGTAAGTTTTCTGGTGAACTGAATCGGGCACAAATCACCCATGATGCCCTGGTGAAGTTGATGGTTGGTCGGGATTTAACGCAGTATTTCCCGCGTACCCATCGCCGGGTTGACGGGCAATCGGTCCTCGCCGTCTCGGGGGTGCGCTACCTCAACGGACCGAGTGAAGCGGTTAGTTTTGATGTGCGGGCTGGGGAAGTTTTGGGCATGGCAGGGCTTGTCGGCGCCGGGCGAACCGAGTTAGCCGAAGCGGTGTTCGGAATTCGCCGCATCGTTGCGGGCACGCTCCGGATCGCCGGTGAACCGATCACGATCCGGTCGCCGGTGGACGCAATCGCGGCCGGCGTGTTGTTAGCGCCCGAAGACCGCAAGATTCACGGCTTGATCTTGGAGGCCAGCGTCGGCTTCAACCTCAGTCTGCCGAACCTGGATCGCATCAGTGCGGCCGGTTGGCTGTTTCGCGGCCAAGAAGGGGAACTGCACCAACGGATGATTCAACGGTTGCGAGTGAAGACACCCAATGCGGCGAAAACCGTGGGGTTCCTTTCGGGCGGCAATCAACAAAAAGTCGTGTTCGGGAAATGGCTCGCGCGTGGGCCGAAAGTGTTGATTCTCGACGAACCAACACGCGGCGTGGATGTCGGCGCGAAGGCGGAGATTTACACGCTGATTGATGAACTGTGCGGCCAAGGCGTCGCGGTCTGGATGATTACCAGCGACATGGAAGAACTGCTCGGCATGTCCGACCGCGTCGTGGTGATGCACGAAGGCAAACTCACGGGCACGTTGGACCGGAAACAACTTACCGAAGAAGCTGTCATGACACTCGCAACCGGGGGCCACGTGGCATGAAACGCATCGCAGGGGTGTTGGTCTTGTTGTGCGTGATGTACGGCGCACTCTATGCGTCGAACGACAACGCCTTTTCGTCCGGCAACCTCATCGACGTGGCGAACCGGCAAGGGTTCTACGGCGTGATGACGCTCGCGGCGGGCTTGATGATTCTCTCGGGTGGCATCGACTTGTCACTCGGGTCGGTCGTCGCCTTGGGTGCCATCCTCTTTGGCGTGCTGATGAAGAACGGCATTCACCCGGTGATCGCGCTGGGTGTCACGGTGTTGGCGGGGAGTTTCATCGGACTCATTCAGGGCCTGCTGGTGAACGGATTGAAGTTGCAATCCTTCTTGGTCACACTCTGCGGCATGTTCGTCTTTCGCGGGCTAGCCCGGCTGATGACCGGCGGGCGTGAAGTGGGACTGCAACAGATTTTGGAGAAAGACAATCACCCCGAGTTCAAGGGCGCGATCGAAACGCTGAAGTATTTCCTGATTGGGAAAGAAGCCCCCACGGAAGAACTGAAGTTCCCCGCCATGCTGATCGTCTTTGCCATCATCGCGGTGATCTTCGGTGCGGTTCTGCACCGAACTGTTTACGGGCGCTATTGGTACGCCATCGGCTACAGCGACCAAGCCGCACGCTATGCCGGGATTCCAGTCGGACGCTACCGCGTGGTGACGTTCGTGTTGTGTTCAAGCTTGGCTGCCTTCGCGGGGGTGCTGTTGCTGCTGAACTACGGCAGCGCCAAACCAGATAACGCGGCCCAAGGGTACGAACTCGAAGCCATCACCGGCGCGGTGCTGGGTGGCGTGAGTTTGCGTGGTGGTGAGGGGACGATGCTGGGCATGGCACTTGGTGCGGCAGTTTTACCGTTGCTCAGCAACCTGGTCACGTTCTTGGAAATTCCTAACGACGTGATCCCGGTCGTCGTCGGCGTCACGCTGTTTGTGGGAAGTTTCGTGGATGAATGGATCCGGCGTGGGGCCGCGAAACGTTAGCGTTTTCGGCTGTCACAAAAGTGGCACTTATACGGTCGGTTCGGACACATCGTCCTGATCTGCCGGTTCGTCGCGTGTAATGGTTTTCGTTTTCTTTCTGCCCACCGGCCGCCCACGCGGCGGTCGTTGGGACTGCGGGTGGAGCGACCGCGCGAAGGCAGCGAAATGGGTCATGCCGTCACCGAACGTCGTGTATTGCATCCGACTACGGATGTCATCACGCAGTGCTTGCCCGCCGATGGCGATGGGAATTTTATGTTCTTCGCACAACAGGTGCAGCTTGCCGTAATCGCGCAGGAAGGTTTCCACGTCTGGCAAGTAGGTTGCCGACAACCAAACCAACTGCGGCGACAACTCTTTAACCGACGCTTCCAGGGCACTGGACGGCGTGTGCGGGCCAAGATTGATCGCGTTCCAGTCGTTGTCCAGTAGCGTCAGTTTCGCCAATAGCGTCGGCATGATGTAATGGTCGTGTTCCGGCGCGCCACCGACCGCGATGGGGCGATTCTCCATCGGCTTGGTCCGCAGGATCGCTCGCAATTCATAAAGTGCGGCGAGGCAGGCTTGCGTAATCCGGTGTTCGTGCATCACATCGGCCCGACCGTCGGCCCAGTCGTGGCCCAGTTTCGCCAATCCGGGTGCGATGGCCCGGTCCGCCAAGCTTTCGACAGGCACCCCGGCTTGGTACCCGCCGATTATCAGTGTGCGAATCAATTCCGCATCGCCGGTCTCGATCGCCTTGTTCAACTGCTGGCTCAGTGACTCGACATCGACGTGTGAACTTTGACCGCTTTTCCCGACCAGCAGACCAAGGTTTGCTTGCGGCAGGTTCCCGGCTTTCACAAGCCGTAGCACGTCGGCCAACAGAAGCTTGCGATGCCCGCCCACAGTGCGGTGGGCAGGCATGACATCTTCATCGACCCATCGTTTCACGCTCGTCACACTCACACCAAGGGCACGTGCCACTTGAGCTGTGCTGACGTACCGTTTTTCATTCGAGGACGACGATTCCGGGTTTGAACGATTCATACTTCTTCGTAGGTGTTGAAAAAAGGGAGTTAGCAACCCAAGCCGCTGGAACACTAAATGCAGCTTTTGTTGAGGACTAAAAGTTCATTGAGATCGTCTCACGATGCTTACCGGGCCGAATTATTTTTATCATAGTTTCCTTCCACCTTGACTTCGCTCCCGTGGGCGCCAATTATATGTTCGATTTGGACGATTAACACGTTTCGGACGATTCAGTAAAGTAATGTTAGCAAATTGACACCAGTAAAGTGTGGCAATTATCACAATACTGAAAAAAATTCGTCCAAAACGTTAGTATCCGCGACAACGTCCGGTATATCAAGCTGACACCAAACTAAGGACCACAAGCATGAGTGCGACACCTGAACTCGAATTGGTCATGCCGATTACCGAGACACGGCGGGTGCAACGCACCTCAAGTCTTCCGAGCTACATCACACATCCCATTTTTGCGCACAAAGACGCCAAGCGGCTCTTTGACCCGACGGAACTTCTCGATAGCCCGATCGACTTCGCCGATCGCTACATGCCCGACGATGTCACCCGCGATCACGCGAAACGAATGCACTACGCGGCCCATCGAATGCGCCATGCCCGCACGTCGGTCGAACTCGAACGTTGGACGAAATGGTACCTCGGCCTGCGGGATCAAATCGTCCTCGGAAATCGTAAGTTAATTTATCGGGCGGTCCGGCGGCGGATGGCGATTCAAAATCGCGCCGAAGACATGATTGGTGATTGTCACATCGTACTCATTCAAGCTGTCGCGGCGTTCAACCCGTGGATGGGAATTCGGTTCAGCACTTACGCCTACACCTGTTTGGTCCGGGCACTGTCGCGGATGTCGCAGCGGCTTTCGACCGATTGGCTGTCCCGTTCGATGTCACTCGACGCACTGCCGGACGGCGAACCACGAGGACGCTTTCACGCCGAGCCAAGCACGCTGGGCCAGTTCCCCCTCGACGAGTTTCTCCGCGACGAACACCCGTTGCTTTCGCCACGCGAAAAAACCATTCTCGCCAAACGGTTCTCATTGGGCGATGACCCGGCGAATCAGACGCTCGAAAAAGTTGGCAAGGCGATGGGCCTATCGAAAGAGCGCGTTCGCCAAGTCCAAGCGTCCGCACTCACAAAACTCCGCCAAGCGTTGGCAACGCCGTCAACTGTTGAATCGTGAATTTCCAGTGTTTCAATAATGGTTGAGCAAATTCCGCAGGGTGTACAGTGGATGCAAACATGGACGAACCCCCAATTCCACGGCAATACAGCCTCGTTCGGTTCCGGTTCGACCTGATGCCGATCGAGTACCACGACAAGTACCCGTTCGTGCCCGATGGGGTGTACGTGTTCTTCGGCGATATCCCCAACATGCCCGGCCATTGCGTAGTTGCGGATCACAAATCCGGGCGGATTTACTCCGGCTACCACACGGACAATTTCACCGAATTGCCGTCCGACGATGTCTAGGCCAACAGCACTTCAGCCTAAAGCCACTTTTTGGCAGTGAATCCCATCTCTTGCCCTCGGACTGGCCGAGGAATTGTCGAACTTCGTTGATGATAAACCTTCCTAGAACTTGATTTCAATGCGTTGGCTATCTACGATCATGCCCATGAGTCAGCGCATCCGCCACGGAAGGCGGGTCGTCGCAGCCATCCATTCGTGATGTTGTTCGCAAGGAAGTGGATCACCCAATATCGGGACACTTAACGCAGGAGGCATTATGCCGACTACTCGCCCCGATGACGACGTGCCGACACTCACGGCATCGCGTGTCACGCGACTTTACACGTTCCTGAATCTGGTTGCCGGTACACCTCGTGTGCGCAGCGTCATTTTGAAGAAGCTCAAAATCGACGTTCGGAGTTTCTACCGCGACCTGGAAGTCTTGCGAACGCTGGGCATCGTCGTCGCGACGGAAGGCGAACACTATTCCTTAACCACGCCACTCTCCGATGCACTCACGCGACTACCGTTCCCGGACCCCGGATTAAGTTTTCAGGAAGTCATCACCCTCGCCAACGGCCGCACGGATGCCCACAAGAAACTGAGGGCGCGGCTGAGTAGCTTCAACGGCTTGAATCTTCCGAATAGTGGGACGAATTGACGATGCGAACCGCCATCGTGATTCCGGCTCGCTTCGCGTCGCAGCGACTTCCGGGAAAGCCGCTGTTGCGGAGTACCGGCAAATACCTCATCCAGCACGTCTACGAACAAGCCCTTCGCGTGAAGTCCGCAACCGTCGTGATCGTGGCCACCGACGATACTCGCATTTATTCGGCAGTGGAAAGCGTTTAATGAGTTTTTGAAGGAGGAGGGCATTG
>JANLRE010000856.1:0-1205 GCA_031368205.1 Fimbriiglobus sp.
TAGTTGTCGGTACGCCAGCAGAGTATAATCACCCCACCTTGCCACGGAGTGTGTTGCCATGACGATCGAACCGACACCCGGAACGCCTTACGAGTCGATCCTTGAACCCGAAGTCCCCGATCTGGCGTCCCCAACTCACGCGAGTGCGGATACGACGAGTGATGAATTCGTGCAGATGTTGAAAGAAACCGCCGACAAACTCGTGCGTGATGGGGCCACTCGGGGTGACGTGAAACTGCTGGCGACGGCGTTGCGAGAATTGCGCTACTGTTTCAAGGTCTTCAACGAATACCGTGGGCGACGAAAAGTCACGATCTTCGGCTCCGCTCGGACCAAGCCAGACCACCCGGCTTATCAAGCCGCCGTCGAGTTCGGCAAACGGATGAGCGACATCGGCTGGATGGTCCTGACCGGGGCGGCTAGCGGGATCATGGAGGCGGGGCACGTCGGGGCAGGGCGGGACAACAGTTTCGGGTTGAACATCCTGTTGCCCTTCGAGCAGGGGGCCAACTCGATCATCCACGGCGACCCGAAGTTGATGAACATGCGGTACTTCTTCACCCGCAAATTGATGTTCATCAAGGAATCCGATGCCGTCGTGCTGTTCCCCGGCGGGTTCGGTACCCACGACGAAGCGTTCGAGTCGTTGACGCTGATTCAAACCGGCAAATCGCACATCTTCCCGCTCGTTCTCGTCGATGAACCGGGTGGCACCTACTGGAAGCGCTGGCAAGCCTTCATCAAGGAAGATTTGCTCGATCGCGGTTATATCTCGAAACAAGACATGGCGTTGTATCGTGTCACGGATTCCATCGAAGAAGCGGTGCATGAGGTGCGGGATTTCTACCGCATATATCACAGTATGCGGTACGTTCGCGGGGAACTGGTTCTGCGGCTACAACACCGGCTGACCGATGCGACGATGGACTACATTTGCGGGCACTTTGCGGACATCATCACGGGCGGGACGTTCGAGCAGACCGACATGTTGCCACAAGAAGCCAATGAAGCCGCCCACGCCCACCTGCCAAGGTTGAAGTTCCGCTTCGATCGCATGAACCAAGGCCGACTGCGACAGTTGATTGATTGCGTGAACCGAGACGGGTAAGAATCGCACGCGCTACGTGGCGCACGCGGCTCGCGTGCGGTCCGTCGCGAAAACCGCACGCGAGCCGCGTGCGCCACGTGTGGACCCATAAACGAAA
>JANLRE010000868.1:0-2940 GCA_031368205.1 Fimbriiglobus sp.
GTTACTTAATCGGGATTGATCTCGGCACGACGAACTCAGCCGTGGCGTTCGTGGACCTGCACGCGAAGGCCAAGAGCGGCGTCAAACTTCAGACGTTCCCGATCGCGCAACTCGTGGCCACCGGGGAGATGGGCGCGCAACCGTTGTTGCCGTCGTTCCTCTACTTGCCCGGCACCCATGAACTGCCGCCGGGTGCGATCGCGTTGCCGTGGTACCCGAACGCGACCGACGTGGTGGGCGTGTTCGCGCGGAACCACGGCGGCAAGGTGCCGGGGCGGTTGGTGTCGTCCGCGAAGTCGTGGTTGTCCCACCCCGGCGTGGATCGCACGGCACCCCTGTTGCCGTGGGGCGCGCCGCCGGATGTTGTTCGACTCTCCCCGCTGGAAGTCTCCGCGAAGTATTTGCAGCACATCGTCCAAGCTTGGAACCACGCCCCGAAACGTAACCCCGACGACCGGCTCGAAGATCAACAAATCGTGCTGACGGTTCCGGCGTCGTTCGACGACGTGGCGCGGAACCTGACCGCCGAAGCCGCGAAGCAAGCGGGCTTGAAGTCCGTGGCGTTGCTCGAAGAACCGCAGGCGGCGTTTTATGCGTGGCTCGGGACGCACACCGCCACGGAAGCCGGCAAGTTGAAGCCGGGAATGCGCTGCCTCGTGGTCGATGTCGGCGGCGGAACGAGTGACTTCAGCTTAATCCGCGTCGGCGAAGAAGCCGGGGAATTGACGTTCCTGCGGGACGCGGTGGGGGATCACTTGCTGTTGGGTGGCGACAACATGGACTTGGCGCTGGCCAAGGCGGTCGAGGCGAAGTTACCAGCCGGGAAGCTTGATGCGGCCCAGTTCGGCGCACTGGTGCAAGTGTGTCGGGCCGCGAAAGAAACGATGCTCTCGCCCAACCCACCGGCTGAGTACCCGATCACGGTCGTCGGTCGCGGCCGCTCCGTTGTGGGTGGCACCATCTCGATCAACATCACACCCGCCGATGTGAACGCGGCACTGCTGGATGGCTTCTTCCCGCTAGTGCCGTTCGATGCCGACCCCAACCGCACGGCCCGCGCCGGGCTGCAAGAAATGGGGCTGCCCTACGTCGCGGACCCGGCAGTAACCAAGCACCTTGCCGCGTTCTTACGGCAACACTTGACGGCGGAATCGGACACGATTGACGCGATCCTTTTCAACGGCGGCGTCTTCACGCCGAAGGCGTTGCGAGATCGGGTGATTGACGTAATGCGCCCCTGGTTTGAACAGCCGGGTCGAGCGTGGAAGCCGCTCATTCTGAATAGCCCGTCGCTCGATCTCGCGGTGGCCTGGGGTGCGGCGTACTTGGCGTGGTTGAAGCAATCGGGCGGTCGGCGGATCGGCGGCGGCATCCCGCGTTCGTACTACCTAGGCATCGACGGCGGCACCACAACGGATCGCACCCAGCCCGTGGTTTGTGTGGTCCCACGGCAGTTGGAAGAGGGGCAGGAGATCGCCATTCCGAAGCCGGAATTTGAACTGGCGATCGGCGAGCCGGTGCTGTTTCCGCTGTTCACGTCCACGGTACGTGGCGAGGACAAGCCCGGCGAAGTGTTGACGCTGTCGCCGTCGCAGTTGCTGCAACTTCCGCCGTTGCACACGATCTTGCGTGGCGGGAAACGCAGCGGCGTGAAGCGCGTTCCGGTGACGCTGGCCGCGAAGTGTACCGAGATCGGCACGCTGGAACTTCACTGCGTTTCCCGCGAAGGCAACCGCTGGAAGCTGGAGTTCAACGTCCGCGATGTGGTCCGGGAAGCACCCCTGCGACAGGAGAGGGGACAAGAGGGTGTCACGGAAGAAACCCCGGCCATTCTCGATGTGTTCCCCGAAGAAAAACTCGAAGCGGCGGGTGAAGCGATTCGCAACTGCTTCACGACGCCGTCGCCGACAGCCGCCGAGTTGCCCAAGGTACTGGAATCAATCCTGGAATCGGGGCGGCAAGAGTGGCCGTCGGGGTTGTGTCGGCGGCTCTGGGACTTCCTCACGGAAGTTTCGGAGCAGCGCACCAAGTCGCCGCAACACCTGTCGCGGTGGTACAACCTCGTCGGATTTTGTCTGCGGCCCGGTTTCGGCGATCCGCTGGATCGGTATCGGGTCGAAGCCCTGTGGAAACTCATCACCACGACCACAGCCGCCCAAGCCAAACAACCGACGGTCTTGGAGGGCGGTGCCGATTACTGGATCATGTGGCGCCGCGTGGCCGGCGGGTTGAACGGGGCCTTGCAGCAAGTGTTATTTGCCAAGTTGAAGCCGGTGTTACTCCCGGCAAGAAACAAACCGGCCCCGAAGCCCAACACGAACGAACTCGCAGAAATGTGGCGGGCGGCGGCGGCACTAGAACGGATCGACGCCCGGACGAAACAACAACTCGGCGACGAGTTGTTGAAGCAAATTCAGCGGACGCCAACGCCACACTACGCCTTCTGGACGCTAACACGACTCGGCGCCCGGCAACAATTTTACGGGCCGCTCAACACCATCGTTCACCCCGAAATCGCCGAGACCTGGATCGAAGCCTTGCTGCACTACCAACCCACGTCGGACAACGACCGCCTCGGCTGGGGATTTTGCTTGGCGCAACTCGCCCGCAACACCGGCGCCCGCGGCGTCGATGTCAGCGAGGACCACCGCACCGGCGTGGCCAAACTGCTGCGAACACTGTTCGTCCCGGAATCGTGGCCCCACATGGTGGAAGAAGTTGTCACCGCAGGCGGCGACGAGCAGAACCGGCTCTTCGGCGAAGCGCTCCCCATCGGGCTGCGGTTGGCGGGGGGGTGAGCAGATCGGGTATCGGGTGTCGGGTGTCGGGTGCCGGGTTTTATCCGAGCCACGACCGTGAGGGAGTGGCCCAACCAGCCTGCCGCGTAACGGTGTGTTACTACAGGCGCGACGATTAGTGGGCGAGAGGTTGGGCCACTCC
>JANLRE010000874.1:0-5630 GCA_031368205.1 Fimbriiglobus sp.
GGCATGGCGAAAAACAGTTTGCCGAAAGAGTACGAACTGCCCGCGTCCACAAAACTTTCAACGACGTTGAACGTCGGCAAGAACGAGAAAGTGAATTTCGATTTGCCCAAATAACCGACAACGACCGTTGGAGGCCGCTGAATATCGGCATCCCGTTTGGCACCCAGGGTGACTCTAGAATGATCGCAAGTTGCGGCTTTAGGGTCATCCTGATTTTGCTATGTGCGGGGTGACCTGGGGTATCACTACGCTCAACCCCATATTATCAAGTTAAGCACTCTGAATCAAAGAATGGCCCTCGCTGATCCTTCACCAATCAACCTGCCCTGGACATCATCCCTGGTTGCGGTTCCACTAGCGGCATGAATCCCTCACCTATTCCTGATGACGCGCTGCAACGGAGCCGGGAGTTTGCGGCGAAGTTGGGGCAGGTGGAGTGGCAACTGGAGGCGGAGCCGGAACTGGTTGCGGAACCCGAACCCGAACTCCCGGCTAACCCATCGCCGCCACCAGTCACAACTCGGCTGCCGAAGATCTTTAACACAACCGTTGTCGAAAGCGAAGCGCCACCGCCGCCGGAACGGATCTTGGAAGCGATGCTGTTCATCGGCGGGCCGCCGCTGACATCGGCTGCCGTCGAGAACGTGTTGCGAGGATTCACGGTGGAGAAGTTGCGGGAAATGGTCGAGACGTTGAACCGCATCTATCGAACGCAGAATCGCCCGTATACCATCCTGACCAAAGACAACGGCTACGTGCTAACGGTGAAGCCGAACTACCGCGGCGTGAAGGAAAAGCTGTTCGGCGGGCCGCGTGAAGCGCGACTCAGTCAACCGGCGTTGGACGTGCTGAGTTTGATCGCCTACCGCCAACCGATTCTGAAGGCGGACATCGACGCGATGCGGGGCGCTGACTCCGGGAGCATCGTGCGGCAACTCGTGCGGCTCGGGTTAGTCGTTGTGGTACGGAGGGCGGAAGCGGAGTCGCAAGCCGTCTGTTATGGCACCACGCCGCGATTCTTGGAACTCTTCAAACTGACGAGTCTCGATGACTTACCCCGCCTCGGCGATCCGCAACTTGTTACGGTTTGACCGGGTGTTGCGCCGCCGCACCGGCAGTCGTGGCGTTGGGATTGGCGTTGGCTTTCCCGGCGTCGGCTAGGTCGCTGTTGCGGAGGCCCCGGATCACGAGCAACCGTTGCCGCACGCGGTCCGGCGTGGAGTGAATGAAGAACGCTTGGCCGAGTTTTTCAACCGGGTCTTCGGTGGCACCCAGAATGAGATAGTCACTCGTGCCGATGGTCACGTCACAGGTTAACGTCGAGTAGGTTTCGAGCGGCTTGCGGTCGGACCGGGTAAAGGTGCTGTTGTCCGCAGTCGGGTTCAGGTAAAGCTGCTTGTCGCCGTGTTGGACTTGCCACGCCAGCACCATCCGCACGCGGTTCCCTTCGACGGGATAGGCGGTGACACTTAACCCACACTCCACCGCGAAAAACTCGACGGGCACCGGGTCCGCCGTGAGGTCGCGTAGAACACGGAACGTGCTGCGGTCGATCGGCCCGTTCACGGGTATGATCTTCGGTTTACCGGAGACCATGCTGCGGTCAATCGGGTTGATGGTGGCCTGTTCGGAATTCACCAGCCGGTCAAATTCCGTCGGGATGATTCCGGAGAAGACGCCCACGCGCAAGCCGTTTTGCGCGAGCAATGTCGAGAGTTCGTGCGGCAGTGGCCGCCCCGCCGTTGCCCAGAGTTGTTTGTTGAGGTAAGCATCGCCGACGGGTTGGTCGATCAACACGCTCCGCACTACGAACCCGTCCGTGTTGCCGCGCATCCGGTCCCACAAGCCAGACGGCCGAATGTCACTGACACGCGGCAAGCACCCGGCAACAGTTGCGATTAACACGACAACGCCCACCCACCGCACCCGACACATGACAATCACCCCACCAAGCCAAACAAGTTGAGAGCGTGGGGGAAATACCGTAGGCGACGAGGGGTGTCAACCGGAGTGAGAAATTCAAGCGCGATCAAGCAGGGCCATTCCATGATTCAGACTACAAGCATCAAAAAGTCGATTCCAACGACCTGCGGTAATTTTGACCTTAAAATCGGCCCACAGCGTGAATCAAGGAATGGCCCTGCTGCGTTCAGCATCATTCGTGTAGTGAGCCGCTCACCCCAAACGGAGTCAGACGTATCGTCGCAATGCGCTCGTGGCTGTGCGGTGTGCCTATCACTGGGCCGAAGAACTCGGCGACCTGTAAGCCAACCGGGTTCACAAGATCAAGAAACCCTGGCTGAAAACACGCGAACGCATTGTCGGCGGAACCCGACGTAACCTGCACCAATTGTCAGCACACAATACGCCACAATCGTCGCCGGGTGGGCGCCGTGGTGCAACAGTTTCGGCGTGTCAAGGTGCCGCTCCCCGGTGAACCACGCGACCGCAAGATACGAACCGTTCGCCAACAAGCAGAAGTACGCGATGAACCACATCCAGCCACGCCGCACGAGGAGGGCGACCGTGAGTGGAACGAGTGCCCCGAGGATTGGCCCGCCCCAAAGCGTGACCAGTGGTTGTGGGTCGGGATCAAAACTGCTGTGCGGCAGGTGCCACGGAGCCACATCGGCCTGTTGTAACGTCCCGCCGGATGCCCAACCGCAGACGATGTGCCCCGACTCGTGAATGAACGTCATGACACACCAAGACGCCGCGAGCAAGAGCAAGAAATGCGAACCACGCTTGAGCAACCGTTTCCACTTCACGCCACACCTACAGTTCGGCACTTCTATTAACACAGACTCGCCGTAGCACGGGACAGCGACTCGTGTTCCCGAAGCGTCCGCACATTCTGGAACCGCGTTGAACGAGAATCAAGCGGAAAGTCCGAAAAACCCACACTCGAATTTTGACAGGATGAACAGGATTTAACAGGATTCAAATCCGAGCTTCTATCTTGTGAATCCTGTCAAAAAGTCTGCTGTCGGGCCTCGCCAAGCCTCGACCGCGACCTACGAGAACTCGCTCCGCATTAAACGGCGCGTGGAACAGTGGTGCTGTCCGGAGTTTCTGCAGAGTCTCACATTTCGCTGTAAGGATTGTCGCGGTTGAGCGACTGATGCTGGCTGGCCGGGCTAAGGCTGTGTCGTCGTTTCACGACGAGCGACACTTTCGTAGTGTTGCGTATTTGCGTTCGGCTAGCAGGAGTTGGGGCGAATTGACTGCCCTGATCGCGTTTTTCTTGAAATGGAGTTGTTGTGATGTTGAAGCTCGTTCGTGTCGGTATTGCCATTGTTGCCGCCTGCCTCTTACCCACTGTTGCTAGCGCTGACATGCTCAACGTGACGGTGTCGGTCCAGAACCTTTCCCCGACGAATAGCCTCTCGTTTGCACCGCTGCGGTTGGGGTTCAGCAACGGCTCGTTCGACGCATTCAACAACGGTCAGACCGCCAACGCCGCGATCATCTCCGTAGCGGAGGGTGGTTCTGGGTCCGCTTGGTTCCCGGCCTTCCGGGCAGCCGAGCCGAACGCGACGCTCGGTTCGGTCGGCGGGGCCTTGCTGCCAGGCCGGACGGCCTCCAACACGTTCGCTGTTGATACCGCCGTCAACCCGTACTTCACCTTCGCCTCGATGTTGTTACCGAGTAACGACCACTTCATCGGCAACGATTCGCCGACCCGGTTCCGGCTGTTCGACAACGCGGGTAACTTGCTCATTAGCTCGATCAACCAGAAAGCTCGGGACATTTGGGACGCCGGTTCGGAAGCGTTCGACCCCGCAAACGCGGCGTTTCTGGTCATCGGCAACAACGACCTCCGCACCCCGCTGAATGGTGTGGTCCACTCGAATTTCACGGATCTAAGCGGCTTCAACGGGCTGACGACATCCGCTGGGTACGTGTTCAATAGCCAACTCACGGCGGACACGGACATCTACCGCATCTCGTTCGCCGCATCCCCCGTTGCGGTCCCGGCGCCGCCGGGAGTGATCCTGGGTGTCATCGGCATGTTCATGATGAGCGTAGTGGGACGGCTGCGTCGGAAAATGTAACTCGGTATGAAAGTATCATGCCGAGTATATGCCGTATTTGCTGTGTGATCGGTTCAAAAAGCCTGTTTACACAACAGCCGCTGCCAGGCGGCGACGACGAATCACCCAGCCTGATGCCAACCCGCCGACTGCAATCAACATTGTCGTCGCGGGTTCCGGCACGGGTTGCAGAACGTAGGTGAAGCCGTCCGCGTTACTACTCACGAAATAGTGGCCACCATTCGTCAGCGTAAAATCAATCTTCCCCGCCGAGATGAGCGTGTTCAAGTCCGTGATGTGGTTCCCCCCCGCCGGATTCGCCCACCGCAACACCCAACCATTAACCGCGCCATCCACTTCCAACCGCAACTTACTGGTGGCGTCAATCGTGAGAGCGCCGACGGTCGAATCCGTCACGGTTAAGCCTGTTGTCTGGCCACTTTTCACAGTCAGAATAGTCCCACTGGAAAGGTTTGCTGTTCCGATAATGGTTGTCCGCGCCGTCGCAGCAGAGTTCGTAAGATAAAGTGTATTCACAGTGGTTCCACTGGCAAGAGTTGCTGCACCGTTGTTGTGGATGTACGTTCCAACCGCATCCGTGGCGCGAAGATCGAAGTCCTGGCCCGTAATCGAGAGTGTGTTCGTGATCAAATTCCCCCGGTTGATGATCCGAGCAGAAGAATCGTTGAGCAAAATGTAACCTGTGGCCGCGATGGTGTGGCCTTGTGCGTTCACCGTGCCACCAACGTTGTAAATATAGCCGGACAGGTTCATATCGCTGGTCAGTGTCAAGGTACTGGCGGTTTGCAGCGTGATGAAATCCGTGATGTTGCCGACAGCCGCCGTCGTTCCTGTGGAATTGGTTAGTTTGATCGCATTTATCCTGGCCCCGCTGACAAACGATGTTGAACTATTTATCAGATCGACTGTGTTAATTGTATCCGTAGGGTTAATATTGAAGGCTTGGCCAGTCACGGTCAGTTTATTCGTGGTCAGGCTGCCCCGATTGGTGATCCGGGCTGCGGCATCGTTAAGGAATATGTCCGTCGTCGCGGTGATGTTGTGGTTCTGGGCATTGAGAGTGCTGTTTGAAATGAACAAATACCCCCCCGCACTCAAGTCACCGCCGAGGACCAGTCCACTACTGTTCTGCACGGTCACGTTGTTCGAGGACTCGTTGCGAGTAGTAATGATTGTCGAGGAAAGACCACTTCCAATGAAGACGTTATCGATCGCGCCAGGCACACTACCCATGTTCCAACTGGCTGGCACGGACCAAGTACCAGAGGGCACAATAGCAGTGAAATTAGCTTGACCGAACGCTTTTTCACCGCCGGATGCCAACCAGGCAAGCAAGGCCACCATAGCGGTGAAACGACGCAGCCAGTTCGTCATGGAATTACGAGTCATGCTTGATCTCTGTCAATTTCAGGTAACGGCTGGGCGACGTTGATAAGTTCTAGAACATGATTCAGACGGGATGTAAGGGGAAAATGACTTGTGCGGACGGATCTTTACGTTGTGCGTGGGAAATTTCAGTTTAGCGTTGAATTGTTGCGAATGGGGTTACTAAATTCTCACGTGATAATAAAGAAT
>JANLRE010000912.1:0-2998 GCA_031368205.1 Fimbriiglobus sp.
GAAACCGCCGCATTGACAGCGTGCGCGTGCTCTCTCACGAGTTGATCGAACCGGTTCTGGTGGCGCTGATCCAGATTGCCATAGAAGTAACCATGCTCCCCCAGATACCCAGGTCGGAAAGATGTGTCCATACCTATGCACTGGAAGGGGTAGGAAGCGTTTCTTCCAAGATAACTCTCCACGGTTTATCTTGGAAGAAACCTCTTATACCCCACTGGAAGGGGGTATTATTTCCAAGATCGGGGATCGTTTCCCTTCGTCAACGGTTCCTTTTCGTCAATATCGAAACGCCGAGAGCAACACCTTCGTCGCCTTCGGGGAAACCCGCTCCCCGATTGACTCCTCAGGCGGCGCCTCAATCGCAATTGCGTGCTATGGTGCAAACAGGATTGAACATCGTTCCTGTCATTGGCGAGCGAAGTTGAAATCTCCCGTCCGGCCCGACTCGGTTTTGAGGAGTTGAGATGAAGCAGCTTTATTCGACTGGCACGTTGAAATCGAACCCACTCCACACGTTGAACTCGCTGCGGGCCTCGACGCTTGGCGTTGGTGCGGACGAACTGAACGCCGCGTTAAACTTCGCCCACTACGCCCTGCCGCCCGCACGGACCACCGAAATCGATCGTCCGGCACCCGTCCGGCTTGCGTTGCTCAACTCGACCTCGGGCCGCGTGCTCACGCACATTACCCCGAACGGCGGGACATACTTCGCCCACACGCTGTTGAACGTTCCTTCGACGGCAGACGCCCAACTAGCGATCCAAACATGGGGTAGCCCGCTGTGGCAAAAGCACGACCCCGACACCGCAACCGACTTGCCAGAATTGCCGTACTTGCCCGTCGCCGATGTGCTGGATGATGCCGCACTGCGGGAATGGTTGGGTGATCCGTCCCGTCAAGAACTGCTGGAATTTTCGCTGAACGCACTCCTTGGCACGACGAACCAAACGCGAATCTTCCTCGCGGCGACGGCGGATGATGTGGCGAAGGTGGTGTACGCCGTGACTCGCGTGTTGCCACCGGGTTTGCTCGATGATTTCACGTTCTCGACGTATGAATCCGAACCGCTCACCTGCCCGGCACGGCTCGTCGGTCACGACACGGGTTCTGCCGAATGGGATCTGCCGAATCCGTGTTACACCGATCACGCGGTGGCGTTCAACCCGGCCAGCGGACGACGATCGGTCATTGACAAAGACGTGCCGTTTGCGGGGTTCGCGGTGAAGGCCCTGGCCTCCGGAGAATACGGCCCGTTGGACGAAGTCAAATCCACTTGGCAACGGCTCGGCTTGAACGCGCCTCATCAATTCGATCTGGTCTACCGGCTCACTCGTGGCACCGGCGTAATGACCAAACAGGAAGCCGCCGAAGCCCTGCAACACCCGCCGCTGGCCGCGTGGATTTCGACCCGTGCCGATGCGTTGAATCAGTTTCTCGATTGGGCACTCGAAGACCGCGAGTTTGCGACCACGTCGTTTACTCGTGCCGTGCAATCGCTTCGGCAGAAGCAGGACTTCTCCGCGAAGTTGGGGCAAACCGTCCGCGAAGCGGGCATCAAGGCGTTGAAGGCCAACGACCGCAACCGCACCGCGAACGCCCTCGAAGTCATCCTGCCGATGGTCGCCCCGACCAAGGCGAACGCGGTGTGGGGCGAACTCTGTACGCAACTCACCGAACCGGATCAACTGCCGTGGGAAACTCGTTGGTACTTGTTGCCCCGCTTCGTGCGGTCCAAGCAACAGCAAGGCGTGATCGGCGTCGATCCGTCACTGGCGAAATGGCTGAACGTCCCGGCGGACAAACTCGGCGAACTATTGGCACTCGATCTGCCGAAGGCGTACCACCTTGCCGCCGCCCGCATCGTCTTGCAACGGGACGGCGAACCCTCGACCGTGCTCACCCGCACACTGGCCCAGCACCAGAATTTAACGCTGACATTGTTGCAACCCACCGACGGCGCGAAGGACCCCGACCGCCAGTTGAAGTTGTTTGAATCGTTGCTGGCAGAAGCACCGAGCCAGCCGTGGTTCGAGGAGCTACTTGGCAAAGC
This sequence comes from Fimbriiglobus sp., assembly GCA_031368205.1. Lineage (GTDB taxonomy): Bacteria > Planctomycetota > Planctomycetia > Gemmatales > Gemmataceae > Fimbriiglobus. Next base: position 2,051 of record JANLRE010000912.1, read on the forward strand.
CACCGATTACCCTGCCGCCCTATTGAACCGCTTCTTTGAAGCGACTCTGACCGCCGGGAAGATCGACGCCGACCGGGTCATCCGTGCCCAAGGGCCACGCCTATTAGAGTTGTTCGCCGGGCAAAGCGGTCTCGATAAAGTCGGCACGCAGTTCCTGACGAACCCACCGACGGACTTGCTCCGCAACCCGTCGTTGCTGAGCTTCTTGACGAAGTTATTGGATGAACCCCAAGTCAGCGAACCGCTGAAGCAACGCATCAGTGGCGTGAAGGCAATCCGGGGTTATCTGGACTCGCCGACGTTCACCACCGAGGCGATGAAACCGACTGCCGAAGCGATGGCGATTGTGCCGCCCGTGGTGCCCGCTTCGACCAAAGCCGAAGTCTTCAATGCGCTCTCGGACGAGTTGTTGAAGCGAGCCAACTCTGCGAACTTGCAAACAGACCTGGAAGCGGCACTCGTGACTTTCGGTTCCGTGTTGGCAACCGATTCGACCGATCTCTACGAAAACTTGCTGCGGGATTTGCGCGGTCGAACGGACTTCGGCAAGCACACCAATTTAGTTCCCACCTTCTTGGCCGTGGCGTTGGGTGCGACTCAGGCCCCGGAACTGGCCGGGAAATTAGATGGGCTGGAAGGTCACGCCTTTGCCGTCGCTTCCGAGGCGGCCAAACGGGGTGGCAATCGGCTGCTCAACGAAATCGCACGCCGCTCCGAAAGCTGGCCCAAAGCCGCCCGCACCCAATGGGGCTTCCTACTTGCCGCCGTCCGCCCACGTGGGTTCAACGGTGTCTTACGCGATGTGGGACTCGTGGCTGGTGGTGCCGTGGCCGCAAGTGTGCTGTGGCTGGTCTGGATGGCCGTGAAGGGGTAACGAGTATAGAGATTTGGCAGGAAGCATTAAGCCCACGGTTCAAGAACCGTGGGCTTTGCGCGTACTACCAACTC
>JANLRE010000917.1:0-2682 GCA_031368205.1 Fimbriiglobus sp.
CGGGAATTGGCTTTTTCGTGGAGTCGCTGGTACCGTTCCAGATCCACAATCCCCGCCAGCACCTCCGCGCGGCCACTGGGCCGGGCATCCAGTAGCTTCTCGGCTTTCCCTTGTAGTAGCAGCACGGACGACGTGAAAGTCTCGTAATTTAAGCCGATTTTGTCGTGAATCCATTTGTCAAAGTCGATATTCTTGCTGGTATCGGGCACCGGCTCCCAAGAATCATCCGTCATGCTACGGAACAACTGTTGCGTCCCGGAGATCGCTCCTTTCGGGCTGCGACGTAAGGTCCGTTTACTCCGATACAACACCGTGTCCAGTTTGAAATCGAACTCGACGGTCATAGAGTTGCTTTCCTTATTAATCAACTCCGACGCATTTTGGCTACCACCACGATGGTGGCCAAATAATGCATACGTGACTGCATCAAACACGGATGACTTGCCGCTACCGTTGGTGCCCGCCAACATCCACAGCGCGGCCGTGCTGAATTCGACTTCTTGTTCGTCTTTGTAAGAGAGAAATCCGGTCAATTTGATGCGGTGGGGGATCATGAGTTTATTCGCAGTCCTTCAATAATTCATCGACGATATTTAACAGGCCATCCCGATCGTGGTCGGTGTAGTTTATCAGTTCTTGCTTCAAATAGTCTTGCACGGTTTCCTGGAAGCTTTTACTTCGATCCGCCTCGCCGATGGTCAGATTTGGGCCAAGTTGACTACTTTCCGTCCAATCGCGGGCGTACCATCGGGGGAAAATCTGCTCTAAGTCGCGGAGTATTTCTTCGAGGTTATGCTCACCAGCGGTGTAGTGGATGTGCAAATTCACCAAGTCCTGTTGGGCATCGGCATACTCGTCCCGTAGTCGCGGAATATCATTCGGCGGGTCGAGTAGCGTCAATTCGTAAATCGGCGTGCTATCAATGGGTAATACTATTGGCTCGCCGACCCGTCCTGTTGGCCCAACATCGAACATCACCACGCCTAACTTGTTATGTTGTTCGCCCAAATCCATGTGTTCGATGCTACCCGAATAGCGAACATGGCTATGACCGAGGTATTGCGGTTTGTGGATATGCCCCAGTGCAACGTAATCATACTGTTCGTGAAATTGCTCCCCTACTACGACAATATCTTCCTGCTCTGTCAGTCGAAATAGTGACGCGCCAATTTGTGAACCATACACTGTGACATGTGCCGCGAGCACGGCAGGGGAATTCACGTTGTACTGGGGGTGCTTGCGGATGTCGGCCAATGTGTTATTGAACGCGGACGTGAGTAGTCGATTCTTCTCATCCGGGTTGCTATATTTTTGACCGTACTCGCCTTTCAAATAGCGTGTCGGGGTGGGGAACGGCATTAACACAAATTGCACGTCGAAGGAATCGGTGCGGTCCCGTAACCGGAGAAACGTGGGGTCGGCGGCCAAGTACAATCGGCCCGATGGGACCCGTTCGCCGGGGGTTCCGATGGTTGGGGCGGCCAGGGTCATCGCATGGCGAAGGGTTTGACAGAAGTTCTCGTTGTCATGGTTGCCGGTCAACGTCAGGATCGTGCCGCCGCCCATGAGAAAGTCCGCGAACACGTCCTGCCAGTGTCGGATCGTCTCCCGAAGGGCGTCCGGTCGCGCCAGTTCACTGAACAAATCACCGGCCACGATTAGCACATCAATTTTCTGTTCCCGGCAATGCGCCGCCACCCGTTCAACGGCTTTCCGCAAGTCGTCCGTGCGATCAATCCGCCCCAGTCGGTCGTTCAGGTGCCAATCGGCGGTGTGAAGAATTTTCATACCGCCATTGTGTCGGGTTCCGAACTTGGCGTGAAGGTCAGTCCCCCACGAGAGCGAATTGATCTGGTCGAACGAGCCGACTTTTCCGGAATTCTTGTCGGTCCGGGATTTTCACACGGATTAGTTGTGGGCGTGTTCTAAGCTTTCGGCGACCGAAGGAAATGGCCGTGGGTACCGGCGTTCGTTTCGGCTGAGGGTTTTACGATGTGTCGGCACAAGAACTTGTTTGTCATTCTGATGGCCATTGCGCTGCTACTGCCCTCAATTGGGTGTAGCGTGAGCGAACTCGAACCCGTAAAAGCGGTCGGGATTCAGCCCTTTTTGAAAGACAGGAACGCCAAGAAGAAAGTGGATTCACCCGCGACGGCGGAGCAAGACGCGATTCTGCGTGTGCTGGACGAGAACAAAACTCACTTCAAAGCTGGCTTTGAATCCATCACGGCGGATTCTCAACCGACGGCGGTGACGAAGATGTTCGGCACCTACTTGGACAAGATCGACAAAATTGACCTCAAGAATTGCCCGCTCGAATTTCGCGGCGCTTGGAGCCGGTATGTCAAAGCGTGGAAAGCTCTTCACGCCAAGATGGGCCGCTTACCGGACGACTACGAAGACGTGACATTTATGGATGCTCTACAATCACTCTTCCGCAACGAAACGGAGAAGGGCAAAGTCTTGGGCGGGGATGTCATGCAAGCCGTCAAGCAAGTCACCACCACGTATGCGGCACTCTTTAGTGCATTGTCGGCCTATCAGATTGACGTCAGCAACTGAACGGATTGACCGACCCCTTGATATTCGTCGAACGGCGAGGCAAATGCCTCGCCGTTCGGCATTTGCGGAGTCATAGAATCAACACTATTCGTTGATCGTGGTCCGAGATGCTGCCATGCG
>JANLRE010000940.1:0-4501 GCA_031368205.1 Fimbriiglobus sp.
GTTCGTGTTCCGGGACCAGCCCACCGGGATGCCCTCCTGCCGCCGAACTTGTTATTTAGACAGAATCGATTCTGGCTATCTCATATCACGCCGACATCGTACTTGGACATACTACCCCTCTTATCACCGCTCGACGTAGTATTCCACGAAGCCGATCATCATTTCTTCCCAGGTTTGTTGGCCCCAGCGGATGGTTTTGGTGGGGTCGGGGTTGAAGGCGTTGGCTTTGGAGTTGTCGTACCATGCGGTGCATTCGATGGTGCTGCCAGCGGGGATGTCGCGGAAGTTGGTCAGGGCGTAGGCGATTTGCCAGTTGAAGTCGTACTTCGGCACGTCGAGCAGCAGTTCGCGGTCGCCGTTCGGGGAGATCAGTTCGTACTTGAACGCCTTGCCGCGAAGGTGCATGTGTGGCGTCATGCTCAGCAGGGTCATCGGTTTGGTGATTGGCAGCACCGCGATGTCGGGTGAGTAGTTCGATTCGCCCGCCGGGATGGAGAACCGGCGGTTGATTGCGCTGTCGGTTTTGACTTCGTACTTCGGTGGGGTTTTTGCAATCAGCAACCCGACGGCGGATTGGTCCGTCCCGGCCTTGCCGTTCGGGGTGTAGTGCAATTCGTAGAGGAGTTTGGAACCCTTCGGGATCAGCTTTGCCATGCCTTCCGGGTAGATCGCGGCTTCATCACCGGGGACGAACGCGCCAAGCATGTGACGGCTGAAAAGTTCATCCTTCAGCAACCTCCGGGGGTCGGCGCCGGGCGGGATGATGTACACGATGATGTGGTGAATCGCCGCGCGGTACTCGGGCCGCACTTCGAGGGCTTGCACCCACGTGTCTTCGGTAAAGACGTGGTCGCCGAACACGTGCTGGTAGGGCATACCCAGCCCGTACATGAATTGTGCGGGGACTCTCACCGCTTTATCCATCTTCACGATGAGGTCGGGTTCGCGGCCCAATCGCCAGCCGGTTTTGTACGTCTTCGGTTGCGGCGTCTCGCTCGCGTCCCCTTCGGGGCAACCGGCATCAACCCACGTCAGGAGCGTTTTCTTCTGGTCGTCTTCCAGGCGTCGGTCATTGATGAAGTGGCCGATTTTCGCGGTGGCGTGCCACGGCGGCATGACCCCGTCGGCGACGACTTCCCGGATCATTGCCGACCACGCTTTGGCGTCCTTGTATGTCATCAGAGCAAAGGGGGCCGCTTCGCCGGGGCGGTGGCACTCCTGGCACTTCGCCTGAATGATGCGGGCGATTTCTTTGTGATACGTTACGGTCGTCGTGGCGGTCGGTTTCGTGCTGCTCAGTTTGCAACCGACGGCTTCGACGAACGGCGTTTTCACATCACGCCCTTCGATCACGGCGTTGATTGCGGTGAACAGTTCCGAAGTGGTTGCCTTTAATTTGTGGGCATTCGGGGCAAACTGATCGTCGATGCGGCCCTTGTAGCGGACCATCTTGGCACCATCGAGGACGAACGCTGTCGGCACACGCTCGACATTGAACCGCTCCGCGATTTTACCATCAGCGTCTTTCAGCACCGTGAAGGGGATACTGTTATCCTTGGCATGTTGGGCCACGCGAACGGCATCGTCGGCGGGGTGGCTGTTGATGCCGATGAACGTCACGCCGTCGGGCGAAAACCGCTTGTGAAGTTGCGCCAACTTCGGCAGGTAGGCCGTGTTCACCGGGCAGCCGGTCGCCATGAAGATGACCACGGTGGCTTTGCCGTCCCGTGGCAAATCGCTGGACGCCCACGTTTTCGCGGTGGCGGGTTCCGGCAAGCTAAAGTCGCCGATCCGCGTGCCAATCGGCGCGGGCAGTTCAGCGGCTGCGAGTGTCGAAACCATCGTAAACAAGCAGAGTGTCAAAGCAAATCGGGTCACGCCAACCACCTCGTTGTGAGATTCGGGAGGGCCACTGCTTATCATGACGTTTACGCCGGATTCGTCAATTCAGACTCGCAAATGATTCCTCATATCTTCATTACCCGTTTGGAAGTGCTGCGGTTTCAAATTCCCGTCGGTCCGAGTTGAGATTTGAGATCAGATCCAAATCAAAAAAAGCACCGTCGAACGGGTTGTTCCCCGTTCAACGGTGCTTGGTGGTGGACAGTTAGATTGGTTCGGTCACTCGCTGCGAGCGCGGATCGGGGTGCCTTGTTGCCAGTCGTTGGGGATGGGGCGGCGTTGCGGTTCGCCGGAGTAGTGCCAGTGGCCGACGGCTTCTTCACCAAAATGCCACGTGAACGCGGCGGAGCGGCCGTTGATGCGGGTCGGGAAATCGACTTGGCCGGAGTCCGGGTTCACCAGGGTGACGCCTAGCGCGTCCAATTCGGAGACGGCGTTCGCCAAGTTCTTCTCCGAGAGGCGAATTTCGTCGTGAATGCTATAGCGGCGGCTTCGTTCGGTCCAATTGAGGCTGTGGCGATTGCGTTCGAGTCGATCTTGTTCGGGGTTGAGCTGGTTCAGCTTTTGGTGATGTCCCCGAATGTCCACCACGATGCTGCGCACGAGCGGCAACATTTGGCGGGCGGTGCCAAGATCCAACGTGACTTCTTTTCGCCGACTTTTGCCGGTCGAGTTTGAGGCGCGGTTGGGAGAACTGCTCATGGGATGCTCTCCAGTATGGGGATTAAGCGTTGGCCGGGGTTGGGATGAGTTGCCCCGTTACCACATTGTAGTCCGGACACTCCCAGACCCAAGAGCGCAACTTCGACTTCTTGCAAAGCTACGAGAATTTCTGCTCCGGATGATTCCGGTTTCTGGCATCTGCGCCGATACGATCTATAGTTCGATAGCACAAACTCCGGCGGTACGCTTGATTCTTCTGAGAAAAGCGCTCGCCACCATGTAGTTAGGCGTAATTATTGGCTATGGCAACCTCCACCACCACTCTTCCGGTCGTTCCTGCCGATTGGCTCTTGCGCGAGTTAATCGCCGCTCGCGTCATGGCTGCGGACCGCGCCGGGACAATTCTGAGCGAATTTCAGTCCGAAGGTGTCGGCGAAGACGCCATCGGTCTGGCGGAGTTTTTGGTCCAGGCCGGTTTACTAACGCCGTACCAAGCCGAACGTGCAATTGGTGGCCATGCCGCCAAACTGGTGTTGGGGCCGTATTCGCTGTTAGAGCCGATCGGGAGCGGGAGCATGGGCACGGTTTATCGGGCCGTCGAACAAACAACTCGCAATCGGGTCGCTGTCAAGGTGTTACCGTTGCGGAGTATGTGGAACGTTATACAGGCCAAGCGACAAGTCCAGATCTTTAGTAACCTCCCCAAGCACCCCGCCGTCGTGCCGTTTTTGGACATCGACACGGCCGCCGGGTCACACTACTTGGCTTGGTCGTTCGTTGAAGGCGAAACCTTCGAGAATCTGGTCCGCCGAACCGGCCCGTTGCCGCCCGCCCACGCCGTCCGATTTCTCGCCGAAGTGGCCGACGGGTTGGCGGTCTGCCATCAGCACAACATCATTCACGGCTTGTTAAAACCCGCGAATCTTTTACTCGGCCCCGATCGCCGGGCACGAATTTTGGACCTCGGTGTCGGAACGATCCTCTGCGAAAACCTCGCCGACGATGAATCGCTGCTCGACACGATTTCGACCGCCAACACCGCGATGAACATGATGGATTGTGCCGCGCCCGAAACGCTCGCCAACCCGGTGAATCGAACGCAAGCCGGCGACTTGTACAGCTTGGGTTGCGTCGCGTACTACATGCTCACCGGGGTCTACCCGTTTCCGGACGGGAACGCCGTGGACAAGATGATCGCCCACCAAACCCAGCAACCCGTGCCGATCCGGACTCGGGTTGCTGCGGTTCCGGAAGCGCTCGCCGATGTTGTCACACAGTTAATGCAGAAATCCCCGGCGAACCGCCCGGCGAACTTGGAAGAAGTGAAACTCGCTTTGTTCCTGGCAGTCCCCGACGAAGTTCGTGACGTTCACGAACTCCCGGCGCCGGTCGTCGAGGATGTCGCCGGTCAGAATCAATCCATGCCGTGGCAAGAGGTTTCGGACCTCGTCGCGTCGCTTGAAAGCATTGCTCAGGATCGAGTTGATGAACAGGATTCCGTCAACTTCGACGATACGAAAGGAGTCGAAGCTTCGCCAAACGCTTTGAAAGTGTTCGACCCTTCACTCGACACTCCCACGCCAAGTCAAAACCTAAGTGCCATCCCGAATGACACCGTGCCGTTGCAACCGGCTCGGATGATTGTCTTGCAATCGAAACCGAGCGATTACGCAGCGCAACCGGATCCCACGTACCGCCGTAAGCCGACCAAGCCGAAACTCAAACCCGTCGTCCCCAACGTCCAAATACCACCTATGGTTATGAACTGGACGGCGCAATCGTATCAAGAACAAACGACCCTGAGTCCGGTCGTGGTACCGCCACCACCACCCTACACCCGGTCCCCGGTACGGTGGTTTAAGAAGCTGTTTTGCTTCTGGTTGCCGCCACGCGATACCAGCCAAATGAGTCTGTTCGGCCCGGCCTCACTCTCGCC
>JANLRE010000968.1:0-2957 GCA_031368205.1 Fimbriiglobus sp.
CCGCGTTCAGCGGGCATCCTAACAAGTAGATAATCGCCTTCGATTCTGCGCACGAGGTTCACCATGACTGCTCTTGGCCCCAGACTCCCCGTACTCGGGCTGCTCGCATCGTTGATGCTTGCCGGTCTGTCGGCCCCGGCGATGGCTCAGGTTACGTATCCTGCACTTCCGGAAAAGTACGATGTTCAGGCGCGGTATCGCATTCGCGCCGACCGCGATGAGCGGATTCGCCAATATCGGTCCATGCAGAGTTATCTCAAGGACATCGGCTTTGTCGCAACCGCTCGGGACGATGCCGATCTTGATGTGTTCGATCCGACTGCCGAACTGTTGCAAGGAACGATCCCCAGTGCGAATGCCCGACGCATACTTGATGACGCCAGAATTTTAACTGCCATCGCACTCCCATCTGGAATGGCGATCCCCGAGGACGGCAAAAAGCCCGTTGCTGTCCGGTTGCGGATTGCCAGCGGATTTGGGCAGAAAGAGCAGCGGGAATTCCATGACCAAACGGTGCGGCACCTCGGCTTCTTGGGGTTCCAGGAAGGGATTGGCTACGACCACGCCGGCCACGCGATCATCCGTGGATCGTTGCCGGCAGAGAATCTGTTGAAACTGCTGAAGGATCTCCGGACCCAACCATCGGGGTGGTTTGCCCCACTGGTTACGCGCGATCAACTCCCCGAACCGTTCCGTAACACCCTGCCAATCCGGTACGTGGAAGTTCTACCCGATAGTGCCGATTTACCCGTTGTGCCCAATGCCGCGCCCACGTCCCTGAGCAAAGTAACTCCTGACGTGCGCGCAATTTTCAACGACCCGGCGATGGCCCAACAACCCGTCCGTCTCGACTTAATTTTGGAAGACGAGCCGAAGCTGGAGTGGCCAGACTTACGCAACCGCATTCGGACGGCGGCCGATGGGATTGCCGTCGAAGGCGTCGTCGGGGTCGTGGTGACGATCCGAATTCCAAAGACGCAAGACATCTCGAAGTTGATCGACGTGCCGGAAATCCGTGCGATTCGTCTCCCACGACTTGGCTCCGAAACGGGTACCGTTCAACCGGGAACATCCGGCACTCAACCAAGCGAACTCCTTGTTAGCGCCAACGTCGCAGCACTCCATGCCGCCGGATTCCAAGGTGACGGCGTTCGGGTGGTCATCATCGGCTCCGATTTTTCGGGAACCCTCCCAGCATCGGCTCGCGTCATTGATTACTCGGCAGAACTCAACCCCGACTTAATCCCGCTGCCGATGGGCATGGGGCAAAGTGTCGGCGCGACTGCGGCCCAACTTGCCAGTGCTGCGGCGCCGAAAGCAACGCTGATTCTGATCCGCATCGACCCGAGTGCGTTCCATCAACTGCTCAGTGCGGCACGGTCGGCTGCCGGTGAACAAATCTATTCCGAAGCCATGCAGACGCGGTCGTTCGAGTTAACACGCCGTGGGGAAACGCTGACGCTCCGCCGCTCCGCCGCGAGCGAAGAGTATCGCAAAGCCTTCCTCGATCTGAGCGACTCGGACAAGACGATTGCGCGACGGGACAAAGCCCGAAAAGACCTCGATCAACTCCTCGCCGACGAACTGGTTTTCAAAGGTGCGGTCGATCGCTTTACCGCGTTGAAGAACGCACTCGACCGACTTCGCGGGACTGCGGTGGTCATCAACACACTGACATGGGAGACCGGCTATCCTCAAGACGGCCTGAACGAATTGAGTCGCTACATCGACACGAAGTACATCACGAAACCTGTCACGTCCTCAATCCAAGCACGGAAGCAACCGACCGCACCGATTTGGGTTCAGCCTGCAAGCATGGCACTCGGTCGCGTTTGGGCCGGGCCGTTTCTGGACGAGGACGGCAACAACATCCTCGACTTTGCTTCGACTGCAACAGCACTCCCCAAGGGGAACTGGACCCGTGAACTCAACTTCTTGCAATTTGCACCACCTGAAGGCGACCGCACCGCGACACTGCCCGCCGGGTTGAAAGTGCGGTTCACAATTCAATGGCGAGAGCCGCAAGACCCGGATGGCTACGTCCCACGAGAACCCGTTTTCCCGATGACCTTGCGGTTGCTACGCCAACTGGACCCCATTGGAAAAACCCAGGCGTCCGATGAGTTCTCCGAAGTCGCGCACTCAACAGGTGCGCCACTCAAACTGCTGAAAACGGCGGCATCCGGGGCGTTTGAACAGACGTTGGAAGTGACCATTCCAGCCGACGGGGTATATGCCTTGCGTGTCGAAGGGCGGTCGGCGTTCGAGTATCAAATCCCGGCACTGCGGCAAAAAGTGGAAGTCTCACCACGTATCGTGATTGAACCGGCTGATGCCGCCACGACGGTGAAGGGATCCGTGTTGTTTCAAACCTTCAACACGTCAACGTCGGGGGTCGGCATTCCCGGCGATAGCTCGGCAGCCATCACGGTGGGGATCACCACCGCACCCGGTGACACCCGATTGACACTGACTGGCGCCGGACCGGGTTTAACCCTTTTGACGAAGCCCGAATTGGTGGCACCGGGGCAAGTGACTATCGGCAACACCACCCTGCGAGGTTCCGTTACTGCAGCGGCACTCATCGGTGGCAGTGCTGCCAGCTTGGTCTCTTCCGGCGTGCGGGTCACGGACTTGTTGAAGAACCTCGGCTTAACTGCGGGCGACACCTTCCTACTGCCTGCCCCGTGGCTTTCCACCCTGTCCAGATCGAAGAGCGAACGGTAACAATTTGAGACATTGCTGACTACATGTCCCGCTAGAAGTAGGCTATAGAAAGTGATGCAAGATCCACACATGAGTTCTTGCATCACTTGACAGTTCACACGATCTTTATTGTTGCGCGCCCAATTCTTCTATGATGGCAATTGCATATTCTGCTATTTCCGAGTCAACCGAATTGGCATACCGACGAAAGCAGGGCAGTTCTGAAACCAATACTGACCTAAGAGACCATA
>JANLRE010000982.1:0-8120 GCA_031368205.1 Fimbriiglobus sp.
CTGGGAACGGGCACCCAGGGCATGGCCCTGGGCTAACAGAACGTGCCTTTCAGGCCCGAAAACCCCTCGCTGATGGATTACCAGAGAATCTAGCTGCACCCACCAACAAATATCGGTTCGTTATTGACTGGCATTGCAACCTGCTGGAGCGTAACCTGTCTGCTTCTGTTGAGACGCAAACCGAGGTGCCGGGCGATGTCCCAGAAGCAAATCGAAACGACGGCGGACTATCGGAAGAGCCAGCAAGACTCGGTGTCGGCGTCCTCAGAAGAAACGGCGGGCGCGGGATCGGCCAACACTTTAGAAATGCCGCAATTCGCGCCGCCATCGGTGCCGGGGGAAATCGGCCGGCTTGGTAAGTATCGCATTCAAAAAGAACTCGGTCGCGGCGGCATGGGGGCCGTCTACCTCGCGTTCGATGAGCGGCTGCAACGCCAAATCGCAATCAAAATCATGCTGCCAAAGGCCGCCGCGAACGCTACCGCCAAGGACCGTTTCCTGCGTGAGGCTCGCGCGGCGGCACGAATCAGCTCCGACCACGTCGTCAACATTTACGAAGCCGACGAGATCGACGGCACGCCGTACATTGCGATCCAGTTACTCCAGGGCTACCCGCTTGACGCTTACCTGAAAAAGAAAGGTTCGCCGTCGCTCACGCAGGTCGTCCGGATCGGTCGGGAAATCGCACTGGGTTTAGTGGCGGCGCACAAACTCGGCCTCGTCCATCGGGACATCAAACCGGGCAACATCTGGCTTGAAGCCCCGAACGGCCGGGTGAAACTTCTCGACTTCGGGTTGGCCAAGCCTGTAGAAGGGGACGTTGGCGCAGAACTCACCGCGTCCGGGGCCGTAGTCGGCACACCCGCCTACATGGCCCCCGAACAAGGGTTGGGCATTGCGCTCGATGGTCGCGCGGACTTGTTCAGCCTCGGGTGCGTGCTGTACCGTCTTTGCACGGGCAAACTCCCCTTTGAGCGGCCCACGCTCATGTCCATCCTTCTCGCGGTCGCAACGGAGGAACCGACGCCGGTGCGGGACTTGAACCCCGAAGTGTCGGAAGCCCTTGCCACCCTGATTCGCCGGTTGATGGCCAAGAACGCCGCCGACCGGCCGCCGACCGCACTAGCCGTGGTGACGGAGTTTGACAGCCTGATTGATTCGGCGAAGAAACTGGCGAACGACTCAAAGCCAGATGCCGTGCTGCCGCAGATCATTTACTTGCCGATGACGGTGAGTGTGCATGAACGCAGTCCATTCGCGGACATCGACAATGTGGCGGAGTCCGAGGGTTCCAGACCAGTGACCGAGGCCCCGCCGAAGCCGCCACGAAAGTTACCCCCGATCTTGGCCGGCTTGATGTTCTTCGCAGTGCTTGTGGTCTTCGCGGCCGGCTTCATCATCATCAAGATCACGAACAAAGACGGCACCGTCACCGAAGTCAAGTTGCCGGACGGGACGAAGATCGAGGTGGACGGCAAAGTGGTGACACCGGTGCCGAAGCCGCCGGTGCCGCCGAAAGCGGCCACAGACCCCGACCGCCGCGCCGCCGAGTACGTGCTGTCCATCGGCGGAACGGTTGGCGGAACGGTTGGGGGTACTGTTGCGGCCAGCGGTCCCTACGAAGAGATCAAGGCCGCTGCCAATCTGCCGCAGAAGCCGTTTCGGTTGATGGAAGTCCGATTGGGCAAGAATAAGCAGGTGAGCGATGCGGGGCTGGCCATTTTCAAGGATTGCAAGAACGTGACGATTCTCGATCTGGGCCACACGCAGGTGAGCGACGCCTGCCTCGTTCACTTCAAGGGCTGCATGAGACTGACGAACCTCTCCCTGCACGGCACACAGGTAACCAACGCGGGCCTGGCCGATTTGAAGGACTGGAAGAAGCTGCATTTTCTCAGTTTGGCCTGGACCAGTGTGGGCAATTCGGGCCTAGTTCACTTGAAGGACTGCAAGAGCCTGGAACAGATTTTCCTCGCCGGCGAGCAAATAAACGACACGAGCCTCGCCCTCTTGAACTGCGAAACCCTAACGGCCCTCGGCCTGGACAGTACAAAGGTGAGCAACGAAGGGCTGGCCTACCTGAAAAACAACAAAATCATCTACTCCCTCGTACTTGTCAGAATGAATGTGAGCGACGCGGGGTTAGAAAACCTCAAAGGGTTGGGGACACTGAAGGAACTCGATCTGTCCGGCAGCCTGGTCACGGCCGAGGGCGTCAAGAAGCTGGCCGCCGCGTTGCCGAAGTGCAAGATCAAGTGGGATAAAGGCACCATCGAACCGATTCAAGCCCCCGACCCCGACCGCCGCGCCGCCGAGTGGCTACTCGAGCGACAGGCAAATTTCGGCTACAGCAATTCGGGCGGTTACCATCACGTCGGAATCACCGATCGAGTAGCCCTTCCCGCCGGCGAGATCCAGCTCAACAACTTCAAGCTGGTTCCGAAGACCTTCACCGACGACGGGGACATGGCCCGATTCCGCGGTCTGGATCGGCTCGACACGATCGTTCTCGGCAAGACCGACATCTCCGATGCCGGGCTGGAGCACTTGGTCGGACTGCCCAAGTTGGAAACGATTTACCTCGAAAGCACCAAGGTCACCGACGCGGGTTTGAAGCTCTTGGGTCGAGCGAAAACGCTGAAATTTCTCCAACTCAACCGGACGAAAATCTCCGACGACGGGTTGAAGCACCTCTACGAGCTTTCCGAACTCAAGGAGATTCAACTCCTCAAAACGGACGTGACGGAACATGCTCTCAAGGCACTTTCAGACGCTTTGCCGAAGTGCAAAATCGTGAGCGATTACGGGACATACGCGCCGATCGTAGCACCGGCGCAGTTCATTGAGGCTCACGGTATCACTCTGGATGCCTTCAAGGACTGGGCCGCGAAGTTACCGAAGGGCTACCAACCGTCGTGGATTTCACTGCGATCTTCCGGCGAAGTGCGCTTCGATACCGTGGCGACGCTCGTGCCGAATTCGCCCGAGTGGAAGCTCGTCTTCGTGAAGAACGACGACGACAAACCGTATTATGAACTGAAGAGCACGCACCGTCTCGCCAGGATCGCATACTATAAAGTGGCTGGCAAGTTCGACTACTGCGCACTCGGTATTTTCGACAAACAAGACGGGCAAGAGGGTTCGTATTGGTTAGGTAACTCCGATTTCGTCGGTGGGAAAATCGTCAACGGTTTCAAATACGAACGCGAGCGCGATGGCCTGAAAGAACGTTGGCTACCCTATTCGCTCATCGCAAACAACTCTGGCGAAGGAATCATCTACGAACTCATGTCGTCATGGCAACCCGATGTTGCGTGCGAATGGCACCCCGAACTGACGGCCGAGGAGTTGGCCGCGAAGATTGCCGAGTATCGCAAGAAGGGCTGGCGGCCGCACATCGTTAGCGTTCACAGCAACCGGGAGGACGTGAAGTTTCTCGCGGTGTTCACCGAGAACAAAGCGAACGAGACTTGGGATTTCACACCGAACCTCAGCGTGGCCGACTACGAAAAGCAACTCGCCGACCGCAAGTTAAAAGGCGAACGCCCCCGCTGCATCGGCTCGCATCTCACCGATAACAAGGTGAACTACACCGTCGTCTGGGACCGCGTGCCCGCCGGGAAGTGATTGACGAAACCATAAGCTGACGAAACACGAGAAGCCGAACCGAGGGGGGGGTCGGCTTCTCGTTATCTCGCTGACGATTTAGTCGCCTTGCTTGCGAATCTTCTCGCCGACTTTCTTGACGGTCTCACCCACTGAATGGGCGGCGTCCTTGGTTTTCTCGCCGACGGTGTGGGCGGCGTCTTTCGCCTTTTCCGCTGCGGTTTCTGCGAGGTCTTTGGTCTTATCGACCACTTTCTTACCCGCAGACTTAGCCGCGTCGGCTGCATCGGCGATCGCGCCCTTGGCTTTGTTTGCAGTGTCCGACATGCTGTATTCCTCATTCTGTTGAGTCGTGAAACGGTCTCCTACACCACGGCGGGAAACGTTGCATTCGCCATGCCAACTGCGGAGATTTCGCAGTGACGCAAGTAGTTCCGTGGCGTCGTGACTGTTTCTAGGATCCATCGCAATAGATTCGGAAGAGACAAGCGCAACCCCAGGCAGTATGCTGCCTACATCCCACGTGGTTCTGACTCAGACCCCTTATCTAGCTGCTGGCTTTGCAGACTGGCACATTCGTTGCTTAGAACTGGTCGCTTATTCCTGGGATGAGGCACGCTTGTATGACTGGCGATTCCGCGATTGACACCCCCCGAATTCCCCGCGATTTGTCCTTGGAGCCGTTCTCCTGCGATCATCCGCACCCCTTCCGCGTCGCGGCTGTTGGTAACTTTTCACTGATTGAGTGCATTCGTGACCTCTCGGTCATGCGTAGCGACACGGCTTGTGCGAGCGGACAATTACTTCGTCGATTCCGGGCCAACGCCAGTTACTTGGCCCAAGCCTATCGCACCTTGTCCGGGCTGGCGGCGAAAGGGCGACCGTTACCAGCCGAATCCGAGTGGCTGCTCGATAATTATTACGTGGTGGAAGAAGTCGTGCGAGAAATCCGCACCGACCTCCCCGCCAGCTACTACCGCGAGTTACCCGTGGTGACCGGCGGCCCGTTCCACAACGCCCCACGCACCTACCCGGTTGCGGTGGCGATGTTGGCCTACACCGACTCGGTCCTGAGTGAAGCCGCCATCCGCGAAGCCGTCACGGAGTACCAGCGAACGGTGCCCCTGAACACGGGCGAGTTGTGGGCGATTCCAACCATGCTGCGGTTGGGGTTGTTGGAGAACCTCCGCCGGCTCGCCGATCAAATCTTGGCAACCGTGGCCGACCACGCCGCTGCGGCGAGTGTGATCGAAAGTGCCAAAGTCGGTCGCCGTACCCATCTACCGGAGACCCCCGCGGACGGGTTTGCGGTTGGCATCTGGGAAGGGTTACGAGACAACGACCCGCCGCCGGGTCCGGCGGCGGATGCCATTCAAGAATGGGCCAGTCGGTACTTGGTGGAACCGAACGCCGTACAGCACCGAGAGTCTTGCCGCCAAGCCTCCAACCAAGTGTCCATCGGCAACGCGATTACCAGCCTTCGGTTACTGGGTGTGATCGACTGGACGGTGTTTTTTGAAGCGACGGCGATGGTCGAAGTGGTCCTTCGGAGCGACCCCAGTGGCATCTACCCGCGTCAAGATTTCGTGACGCGGGATTCTTGTCGAAGAGCAATCGAACAACTGGCCCGTGGCAGTCGCCGTGATGAACTCGCCGTCGCCCGAGAAGCGAACAAAGCCGCCAGCGAGTTCCCCACGACCGTTGCCGGTCGTACCCCCGCGTGGCACTTGATCGGTGACGGCCGTCATGCGTTTGAACAACGTATTAGCTATCGCCCGAAACTGCGGGCGGCATTTGTCGGTTGGATCTTACGCCACCCCAACACTGTCTACTTCGGGCTGTTACTCACGATCATGCTCTTAGTCGGTGTGGGCGTGGTGGGGGTGACGGCGAGCAGTCCGGTTTGGCTCGTAGCGTTGGCACTCGTCGCCAGCTTCCTCGTGGCGTCCGAATTGGCGGTCTCGTTAACCAACTTTGTGGTTTGTCGGTTGGTGCCACCTCGTGTTCGCCCGAAGTTGGACCTCAAGAAGGGAATCCCCGCTGAGTATGCGACCCTCGTGGTCATCCCGACGCTGATTGGCAAGCCCGCCCAGGCGACGGCCATGTCGCAGCGGATTGAAGAACACTACTTGGCGAACCCCGACCCTCAACTTTGGTTTGCCCTCCTCACCGACCTCCCGGACGCGGCCACGGAGACGACCGCCGAGGATGCCGCTTGTGTGCAGGCCATCCTGGACTGTGTCGCACGATTGAACAAGCTGTACGCCGCAGAAGGTTCACCGCGATTCTTTGTGTTCCATCGCCACCGGCTCTACAACGCGGCGGAGGGGTGTTGGATGGGTTGGGAGCGCAAGCGTGGCAAGCTTGCCGAACTCAATCGACTCTTACGCGGTGCAACGGACACGAGCTATTCTGTGCAATCTCACCCCGTCAGTGCCTTCCCAAAGATTCGTTACATTCTGACGTTAGACGCCGACACGGTGCTCCCACGAGAAGCCGCGAAGCAGATGATCGCAACCTTGGCGCACCCGCTGAACGCCGCCCAGCTATCCGCAAACGGGCGGCGTGTCGAAGCGGGCTACGGTATCTTGCAACCACGTGTGAGCTTCTTGTACAGCACCGGCTTCCGGTCCTGGTTTGCCCGCGTGTTCGCCGGGTCCGCCGGGGTCGATCCGTACTCATCTGCGGTCTCGGACACCTACATGGACCTGTTCGGACGAGGCACCTTCACCGGCAAGGGCCTGTACGACCTGGATGCGTTTGAAGCCACCGCCGGACGTGCCTTCCCAGATAACCACATCCTCAGTCACGACCTAATCGAATCGAACTACGCGAGGTGTTTGCTCGCCTCGGATATTGAAATCTTCGACGAGTTCCCATCCCGTTACCACGCCTACGCTAAGCGGCAACATCGTTGGGTGCGTGGTGACTGGCAACTGCTCCCGTGGCTCGGGCGGAATGTGCCATCCCTGGCTGGTGCGGTCCACAATGACTTGCCTGCCTTGGAGCGGTGGAAGATCATCGATAACCTCCGGCGCAGTACCGTCGCGGCGGGAATTGTGTTGTTGCTTGTTTTAAGCTGGACGGTGTTACCCGGTCCAACCTGGGTGTGGACGGCGTTGGCGCTTTCGCCGTACTTGTTGCCAACAGTTCTCTTTATCTGGGAAACATTCCTCCTGGCGTTGCGGGGGAAACGTCTCCGGGGTTTGTACGCGCGTGCCCGGACCGATCTCGGTGCGACAATCAGCCAGGCCGCTTTTCAAATCACCGTTCTGCCCTATGAAGCGTGGTCGAACCTGGATGCCATTGGGCGAACACTGTACCGGCTCTTCGTGTCGCGACGATTAATGTTGGAATGGGAGACCGCTGCCGCTGCCGAAAGCCGGTTGGGCACCGGCGTAGGCCAATTCGTAGTCGCCATGTGGCCGGCGCTTGTGATTTCGCTGGCTGGCACTGCGTTACTTGCGATCGTCGCCCCGACGAGTTTACCGATCGCCGGGCCGCTCCTGGTCGCTTGGCTACTCTCGCCTCTCATCGCATTCGCCGTCAGTCGCCCACGAAGTATTCGTGAAACTCCACTGAGTCAAGCGGATCGGACCGAGTTGCGAGCCATCTGTCGCAAAACCTGGGATTTCTTCGAGACGTTCGTTGGCCCCGATGACAACTGGCTTCCACCGGACAACTACCAAGAATACCCCCGTGGCGTGGTCGCACACCGGACCTCGCCGACCAACATTGGCCTATACTTTCTCGCCACGCTTGCTGCCCACGATCTGGGATACCTCACGACTCAGCACCTGATTGACCGGCTGAAGAAAGGGTTTGACTCGCTCGACAAACTCGAACGCTATCACGGCCACTTTTTGAACTGGTACGAGACGTCAACCTTAGCCTCGTTGCTTCCCGCCTACGTGTCTACAGTGGACAGCGGCAATCTCCTGGGTTGCATCTACGCGCTGAAGCATGGATTACTCGAACTCACCCGCAACGCGAACCCTCCGTTTGCCGACGGGTTGAGTGACACACTGACACTCATCCAGACCGAGTGGGCACGCGCCACCGTGGCGCCGGAAATTCACGCCAAGATCATGGGGATGATCCAGGATCTCATGGCTGCGGTCCCCAAGAACGTTCGGCTCAGCGAAACGATCGAACTGGCGGATGTGCTAGACACGGCGATTCGCGCGGAAGTGCCGGACACCACCAGCGAGGTTGTGCGATGGACCGAGAAGTTGCTCGTTCAAGCCCGGCGCCACCAAGCCGCAATTGACGAGCCTTCACCCGAGATGAGGAACGATCTCTGCCAGCTTGTCGAGCGTGCCGAAAAGTTCGCCCACGAGATGGACTTTCGGTTTCTCTACAACCCCGAACGAGAACTGTTCACGATCGGGTTTAACGTCGTGACGGGGCGTCTGGATTCCTCTCATTACGACCTCCTCGCGTCCGAGGCGGCCATTGCCAGTTTCCTGGCTGTGGCTCGGGGACAGGTGCCACGCAAGCACTGGTTCCAACTG
>JANLRE010001009.1:0-14832 GCA_031368205.1 Fimbriiglobus sp.
GAGCAATGCCGGGACGCGGCCACGGTGGACCACCGCGCGGACATTTATTCCCTCGGCTGCACGCTGTACGTGCTGACGACGGGGCGGCAGCCGTTCGAGGGAACGTCGGCCTACGAGTTGATGACGAAACACGCCTACGAACCGCTCGTGCCGCCGGAACAGTACGCGAGCCGTGTGCCCCGCGAACTCTCCGCGATCATCCAAAAGATGATGGCGAAGAGCCTCGGCGACCGTTACGCCTGCATGGGCGAAGTGGTGCGGACCCTGGAGCAATGGCTCGGGGTTCACACCACCAACGCCGGCACGTTCTCCGCGCAAGATGACGAGATCGAGCAACTCGAAATCCACGTCCACGACTTCAACGAAGCCCCCACGGCGGTTCTGAAAACCCGCGTGGTGACGGGGCTAATCTCGGTCTCGGTTCTCGTGGCCGTGCTGTTCATGTTCCTCGGGAAGCTCGGCTGGGCGTTCGGCATCGCCGGCATGGTGTTGCAAGGCACGTTCGCCTACTTCGTGCTGAACGGGGTTGCCAACAAGACCTACTTGTTCCGTCGCCTCCGCCAGTTCGCGTTCGGCTTGACGGCGTGGGATTACAGCATTGCGGTCGCCAGTCTCGGTCTATTCGCACTGTTGCTGGGGATGTCGAACTTGTTGGGGATGTGGGTTGGCTTCGGCATGATCGGGACCGGACTCGCGTTTGCCTTACGGCTGGGGTTAGATCGAACCCTAGACCACGAACGCCAAGTGCCGGTCAATGCCTGTGTCACGATGTTGCGGCGACTGCGGGTCTTCGGGTTAGACGAAGACGACTTGAGGCAGTTTGTTGTGAAGTACGCGGGGCGAGATTGGGAAGAGTTCTTTGAAGCCCTCTTCGGGTATGAAGCGAAACTCGCGGCTAGGGCCTATCTGTTACGCAGTGGTGCCAGTGCGGGTGTGCGGAATCGGTTTGCCGCGTGGCGGGAACCGCTACTCAACCTGATTGCCAGCTTTGAAACCACGCGCCGCGAGACCCACGAACGGCAATTGCTTGAACAAGTTGAACAAGCCCGGTTGATTGCCGGCGGCGTCAACGCCCGCGTAGCTCGGTCCCAAGCGATCGAAGCCGCCACCGCGATGGTCGAACAAGCCGACGCCATCCGCCACCACGCCCTCCGCCGCAAACTCTCGGCGTCCCACAGCAACCCACTCTTGAAACCTGCCGGGTCCAACTCGGTGCCGAACCTGGGCCAGATGCTCGCGCAACAATCGGGCCAGGAGTTCAGCGCGCTTCGCAGTCAATCCGCCGCGCACGATCCGCACCGTTTCGTCGTCAACTTGTTCGCCGGAACCCCGGTCCGAGGTCTGCTCGCGGCGATTCTCCTGGCGGCGTGTTCCGTCTGGGTCGCCCAAAATCGGTTCTTTGACGAGCCGACCGAATCCCAAGTGACCGGGACAACGCCGCTCACCATCGAAGGCGTACCACCGGAGTACACGGCCTGGTGCGATTCCGGCAACGTCGGCTGGGCCGGCTTGTTATTAACCTCCTCCCTGTTCTTTCGCGGCAATCGCATGGCGCTCATGGTGCTACTGGGTGCGGTCGTGTGCGTCTTCGGCCAACGCCTCGGCATCCGCAGTGTCGAACCGATCCGCGATTTCCACGTCGCGTTTTTGCTGGGGAGTGTGTTCGCGCTCATCGGCTTCCGCATGGCGCACGACCGGCCCTGAACCCCGAAAAGCCCATGAACGATCGTTCATGGGCTTTGGTTTGTGGGTTTTTTTCATCTCGACCGCTATCACTAACATCAACTCCCACTCCATCCCTCCACTGCGATTGCCACCATGCCGCAGACATACGACGCCATCATCATTGGTGCGGGGCACAACGGCCTTGTCACGGCCGCGTACCTTGCCAAGGCGGGGCAAAAGGTGCTGGTGCTGGAGCGCCGCGACATCATCGGCGGCTGCTGCATTACGGAGGAAGTCTGGCCGGGGTACAAGGTCTCCACGGCGGCTTACGTGAACAGCCTGTTGCGACCGGAGATCATCCGCGACCTGGAGTTGAAGAAGCACGGCTTCGAGATGTTGCCCCGGTCCCCCTCGTCGTTCACGCCGTTCCCGGACGGGCGGTCGTTGCTCATGGGGCCGGACAAAGCGCTAACCCACCGCGAAATTGCCAAGTTCAGCACGAAGGACGCGGAGGCGTACCCGAAGTACGAAGCGATGCTCACCCGCGTGGCGGATTTCCTGGAACCGCTGCTGGTGCAAACGCCGCCCGACCCGTGGGGCGGCATCGGGGACGTGGTTCGCCTCGCCAAGATCGGTTGGAAGTTCCGCAAGTTAGGTCGCACGATCGGCGCGGAAGCGATTGAAATTCTCACCGGCGCTGCCACGCCGATTCTCGACCGCTGGTTCGAATCCGACCAACTCAAAGCCACCATCGCCACGGATGCCGTGATCGGTGCTTACGCTTCCCCGTCGATGCCGGGGACCGCGTATGTGTTGTTTCACCATGTGATGGGCGAATGCAACGGGGTGCGTGGGGTGTGGGGGTACGTGCGGGGTGGTATGGGGATGATTTCCCAGAGCATCGCGTCGGCGGCGAAGCAGTATGGCACGGAAATCAAAACCAACGCCGAGGTTGGCAAGATCTTGATCCGCGACGGCCAAGCCTACGGGGTCGCGCTCAAAGACGGCACGGAGTTCCACGCCAAGCGGATTGCCTCCTGTGCGGACGCGAACATCACCTTCAACAAGCTCACCGACCCGAAGGAGCTACCAGACGACTTCCGCGCCGCCGTGAACCGCATCGACTACTCCTCCGCCACAGTGAAGATCAACGTCGCCCTCAGCGAGCCGCCGAACTTCATCGCGTTGCCCAACACCGGCGCGACCGGCATCGGCCCACAGCACCACGGCACGATGCACATCTGCCCAACTCTGGACTACATCGAACAAGCTTACGACGACGCCAAGTACGGTCGTTGGGCACGCAACCCGATGCTCGAATGCACGATGGCGACCGCCCTCGATTCGACGCTGGCGCCGCCGGGGAAGCACATCCTGAGCATGTTCGTGCAGTACGCGCCGTACCACTTGAAGGGCACGACGTGGGACGTGGAAAAAGACAAGTTCGCGGACCGCTGTTTCGACGTGCTGAACGAGTATGCCCCGAACTTCAAGGCCAGCGTCATTGACCGCCAAGTGATCCCGCCGCCGGACATGGAACGCCTCTGGGGCATCACCGGCGGGAACATCATGCAAGGTACCATGTCCCTGTCCAGCATGTTCAGCCTGCGCCCCGTCGCCGGGTTCGCCAACTACAAGACCCCCGTGAAAAACCTCTACCTCTGCGGCGCCGCCGCCCACCCCGGCGGTGGCGTCATGGGCGCCGCCGGAATGAACGCCGCCCGCGAGATGCTGAAGGGACTTTGAACCACCCCAGACACGTCAATTTGCGACACGATTAGACGCTCGTTGCTTGACGACGGACTCGGCGGCGAATCCAGCCTGCGGCAAACATCGACGCGGTTGCAAACCCTAACACTGTCGTTGGCTCAGGTACCGGCGTGAAGGTCAGCACCAAGTTGGCCCCTTGGATTTGCAGCGCGACGTTCGAGAACCCGGCAAAGTCGCTCGACGTGACAATGAAATCGGTCCCCAACGTGAACGACGTGTTGTTGGCCGTCGGCCCGACGCCGTTAACGAAGTAGCCGCCGACCGCACTGGTCACGGTTCGGGTGTACGCCGTGCCCTGGACGATCGGGTTCAACGATGCGTTCTCGATGTCAATCACGAGCGGGGCACCGGCAGTCGTGATGTTCACCTGGCCGTTCACCTGAATCAAACTGGCCGTCGTCGAGTTGACCGTAATGCGGCTCCGAGCGGCTCCCTGAACGGCGGTTCCGCCCATGATGTTTAAGTTCCCGCCGATCGTCAACGTTCCAACCGTCCGCGACGACCCGCCCCGGACGGTGCCACCAATGTTGACCGTCACTGCGCCGGTGGTTTGGCCCGTCCCGCCGAACGTGCCGCCGGTGTTGACTGTGACCGCCCCGGTCCCGACGCCGGAGTTCGCGCCGGTCTGCCCGTTAACCAACAACGTGCCCGCGTTCACCGTCGTCGTGCCGGCGTAGGTGTTGTTCCCGGTCAGCGTGAGCGTGCCGGGTCCGTTCTTGACGATCGAGATCGTTCGGTACGGTCCGGCTGCACCCGGATCGTTGTCGTTCAGTCCGTCGGCGATGACGCCGTTGAAAGCCCCCGCCGTTGTCTGGTTAATCGTCAGGGTCGAATCCAAGTCCAATCCCAAGGCGACGCCGAATGTCGCACCGTTGGCGTTCGAGTTCGTCCCGCCGTTGGCCACGCCACTGAGTGACCCGTTTCGGATGAAGTTATTGGTCGTAGCCGCACTCGTGTCGTTCAGCGACCCGATCGAGACGTTGTGACCCCAGAGGAACAGAATCGACTGGCTGATGGTGGCGGCATCTACCACGGTGTTAAACGTCACCGGGTTTGCGGCGGAAAGGGCGTTGTTGTTCGCCAGGTTCAGGTCGGCGTTGGCGATCGAAACGCCGCCGGTGAAGCCGCTGTTGTTCGCGTTGAACACGAGGTGCCACTCGCGGGCGCCGTTCGAGTTCGTGCCGCGAACCTGAATGTTGCCCGACCCGGTGATCGGCGCGTCGAACCGGGTGTCCCCGGCGTACCGGGACACGTCGTTGCGGTTCGTCTTGCCAACAAACCAGTGGGTGCCCGGTCCGACATCGACCGTCGCGGCAATCACCGTCCCCCACGGGTCGGCGTCGCCGCCGCTCGGACCGTAATCGTTGGCAAAGCTCGGGGCTGCGAGGGTCGAAGTGCCGTTCCGCAACTGCAACGTACCCAGCCCACTGATTTGTGTCACGTAGACGTTACTATCGGGTTCGATGTTGAGCGTGCCGTTGACGGTGAACACGGCCCCGCTCGCAATGGTCAATCCGCGAACGCCGGCGCCACGATTGGCGTTCGTGTTCACGGAGCGAAGGTTAATGTTTTGGACGGCCATCTGGCCGGCGTTAACGGTGATGTCGCCCGTCGAGATCGTTCCGTAGGCGGTCGATGATGTCAGCGTTCCGAACGCAGCGGGAGCCGCAAAGGTGACGGTCCCGGCCCCGGTCTTCGTGATCGCCCCCGTCGTTCCGGTAACGATCGCGTTAAACGTCGTGTTCCCGGCGCCTGCGAACGCGATCGCGTTCGTGCCAGCCGTCACGCCGCCTGACCCGACGGTCAACGTCCCGACGGTGCTGTTGTTCGTGAACGTCGTGGCCGCGTTGAGGACGATCGGCACGTTGACGGACTGGTTGGCCGCCCCCGCCGTCATCACCAAGCCTGGGGTCGTGCCGTCGAAGGTTAAGCCGTTGGCCCCGGTCAACGTGTAGCCGAACGCACTGGTTGCGTTGCCGATGTTGAGTGCGTTAAGAGTGACGGGACTGTCGAGCGTGATCGTGCTAGTGCCAGTCAAGTTCGCGGTCAGGTTTGCCGTTACCCCTGTCCCGCCGACAAATGGGTTCGTGCTCCACTGGTTGGAAGAATACCAATTGTAGGCGCCTCCAGCATTTTGTTGCCACGTGAACGTCTGGGCCATCAGCGGAGTGGTACACAAAAACAAACAGGTAATCACCGATGTCGCCCGAGCCAATCGTTGGAGTTTCATCAAATTTCCCCTCGTCGCAGTAAGTTACGCGCTAGAAACCGGCGGATTTTCCAGTGACATGCGTAACTTTAAGTGTGGCGACTAGACGGCAGGATACCCGCATTGGGTAAGATGGGTAAGAAGAATCTGCGAATGGGATAAGAAACTTGACTTTTGGCAGTGTTAAAGATCAATCCGGAATCGTGGCAACCTCACCACCGGCCCGAGTGGCGAGGGCCGGAAGAATGTCACTGGCTTCGTAACGAAGAAACCGCACCGAGCCATCGGCGAAGGCGAAGTTGGCTCCGCCGGTGTGGAGTGACCAGAAATGATGACGATCACACGGGTTGTCGAGACGGCCAAAACCAAACCGTAGTCTAGTCAGATCGCAAACAGTCTCGCCTAGTGGGATAAAACCGATCACAGGCATCTTGATGTCCGGACCTAGAAACGGATCCCATCGACTCTGCACGCTCTGCGTGTACCACTTTCCAGCTTGCAATGATGAAGGCGGCGGGCGTTCACTCACCATCACTGTTGAACTACTTCCATCGAGTATATCAGTTAACCTCACTGCTGGCTCTGGTCCTAAAACACCATTAACTTGGTCAAAACTCGTACCAGATATTGCCATGTATGATGCATACGCAGCGACAACATTGTTCGGACCGACTAACGGAGTGTTTAATCGCACGTCGCTGGCGCATATATAGGTAGGAATGACGGTCACATATCCAGTATGTGGCGGACTATGAAAAGGCACAAAGTCGGTCCTGTAGGCCTCGACAGTTTTAGCCCAAAGTGCAGACTGATCGATGTGCGGCAATATCAAACCCATCCAACTTAAAGTTGAGTTCGGGTCCGACAACCCGTATCGAACCGGACGGGGCGGGAATCCACCCTTTTGGTCGTGATAGGAATGGAGTGCGATTCCAATTTGCTTCAGGTTATTTTGGCAAGCGGCACGGGCTGCTGTCGCACGTACTTTTTGTACAGCAGGAAGTAATAAAGAAAACAATACGCCGATCACTGCTATTACAACAAGCAGTTCCATGAGTGTGAATCCAGTTCGACGAAAAAAACGTGTCACTTTGGCGAGTATCCTTCAATTGTGATTGGGATTTCCAAAGACGTTTTTACTGTACCGACTGTGGCGATCAATCGCACGAAGAGCGTATCACGACCACCATTCGCATTTGCTTTTACAGCAACTCGGATCCGTTGGGAGTTAGACTCATCGTTAGCAGGCAGCAGTTCAACTCGCAATCCAGGACTGTACGATTCGATGATGATCCGAACCGGGGTATTCGATGTTGACCGACAAAAACAAATTGCTTCGCAGATAGGGCCTTCACTAGATTTGATGGGAAACACGAGTGCGGATGGTAATAATTCGACTGGTGACAATACCCTACCGCTGATTGCAATTGTTGGAAATGGACGCCCCGGCAAGTTCGCGGTCATCGTGAGAGTGGCGTTCAACTCAGCGGGTATATCAGTTCGGACATTCACTCTCACGCGACCGATTCGCCGACCCAGACCAGTGGCTGGTTGATTTTCAGTTTGTGGAAGAAGTTCCGCTGTCACTCTGGAATCGGACGAGGTCACAGTTGTAACTTGGCGCTCGATTTCGGCCGTTTCGTAGATTTCAAATTCTTCGTTCACCACTGTATCAGGAACGACGTTTCCAAATGTAAAGTTCTCCGGCGTGACACTGACACCCGCCACGACACGTGGCACAGTCACTATTATTCTGGCCTCGGGTTGAGTCGGATCGGTCGTACTCATCCAAACAGCCACCCGTTGTATCTGGTTAGTGACTTCACGTACCGTAACCCGCACGGCCACTTCGACGGTTTCGTTGGACTGAAGGGACAACGAATTGACTGGAGAATACGTATCGCCAACAACTTGTTCTAATCCGCTACACGAACAACTCGTGCGGATGTTGTCGAGAACAAGATCACCACCACCACGATTTGTAAAATGAAACTTTGCAATTGCGACTTGACCGTATTCGACCGGTTCCGTTACGAGTTCTGCAGGGGCATGGTAAACAGGTGCGGCCTGCGAAACGGTGTTCCAAGTTCGCTGAAATTCCACAGTCCGAACTGCGAAGACTAATAAGCCTGACAGGATCGGGAACACAATACAAATAACGAGAGTCAACTTTCTCGTAGTCATCACGATGTGGCCTCGGTCACGGGAATGTTACTCGTCTGTGTCACGACGAGAGCGTCGCCATCGCCAAATACCAGCACAGATCAGACCTAAACAGGAGAAAGCCAGAATCCAATGCGAGAGCGAAATCGGTTCAGAACTTGGGGGGATCGGCGCCAGTGATTGAGTCATGCCTTTGGTCGGCTCAGATTTGACCTGCTCCGGCTTCTCTGGCCCAGTCCGGGTGCCATTTTCGTCAACGGTGTAAGTGACATGTCGGTCACCGTCATAGCAGTTCAGTCCCTTGATGTTAGGCAGCCTCATTCGATCTGGCGGTATCGAATGATTGATACGCAATTCTGTAATCTTTCGTCGAATTGCAGGGTGTGTGATATCAGGTTCGTGATGAACCAACTCGATCTCAGTCGGGAAATAGATACCTTGGGATGCCTCGAAAAACTTTAGGACATTTTCTTCATGATTAAACCGGGGGTTGTCTATAGATGTCCATGTTTTTTTTCGGACCAGATAATTCACAGCAGGATCAAACCAAAATTCATGCACACCACGCAAAGCCGACAACTGTACGTAGACGAGATCACGGTCACTCTCTTTGACACGTTTCGCAGCCTGAATTCGATGAGGTTTATTTAGGATTTCATTCAAGGTAAAGCATCGCATCGTATCCTTACCACCCCAATGAGTGAGAAGTGCAAAGTGATACACATCTCCTCTCGAAAGCGACACGTACTGACCAACAGAGAGCAACCGAGAAGCCGAATGATCATTATGAGCAATCGAATTGAGGGTCCAAACCTTCCCGTCACGAACTAAAATTTCCAGGACAGAGTTCGGAGGTGTTCTATAGGTGTAGATGTTGCTGCCTGACCGACGATATCGTCCCTTATCTTCATATAGTAACGCATATTCATCAGCCCCATTCTTATCGGAAACCTCCGAGGTGTAGTTGCATTCCAACGTGCGAATTGCCTGAATGGCAGCAGAATTCCCATCACGAACTAGGGAAATAAGATGATCCTGATCCTGGCCCAACACTTGGTTGGAGTTAATCAGTACAAATCCAAATAACACGTTGGCTAGTATGCTGAATCGATACATTTTAAACTCACGGTTGCAAAATACGTTGCGATACAACGAAATTACTTCCAGCAACTGCTATACAGGTATCTTGAACAGTCGATGTTAAATTGATCTTTACCAGTGCAAATACCCTTGTATGCAGCGTTGTTAGTCACTTGACATGAGTTCGTACTTGTCTCGTCTTCTGCTACACACGCAGCATACGTAGTAGTGACATTGATATTGCATGTGCCTTGCCATCCCTTCACACAACTGACTGTGCCAGTGCATGATGCCGGAAAGCGATACAAATCCGCAATTGTGATACCTGCAACAATGCAAAGAACCATAAATGCGGAACACAG
This sequence comes from Fimbriiglobus sp., assembly GCA_031368205.1. GTDB lineage: Bacteria > Planctomycetota > Planctomycetia > Gemmatales > Gemmataceae > Fimbriiglobus. Next base: position 9,250 of record JANLRE010001009.1, read on the forward strand.
CCGGATTGAAGTTGCCAATCGCATGGTATTTGCCTCCTTAAAAACTCGTGATTGGTAAACACGCTATCACTCCCCCCCCCAGGAATGTCAATAAGCAATTCTGCAATTTTTCTAAAATAATTCCCCAGCCTCTCCCAGCCCCCAAAATCCACATCGCTGTTGCTACCGCACTTCGTTCGCGGTAAACTCGGGTCTTTGCTGGACTTGAGGGGGATTCGCATGAGTTTCGGGGATGAGGCGGAGATTGATTTCGCTACGGCACGCGGTCGGGATTGGCCGTCGGTGCGGCAGTTTAACGTGTTCCTGGCGAACCGCATGGGGGCGATGCTGGACTTGGTGCGGCGGTTTGAAAGCTCCGAGGTGCCGATTGCGTCGCTGACGGTCATCGAGACCGCCGATTGTGCCATCATCCGCATCGTGCCCTGCTATTACGAACGCGGGTACGAACTGCTGACGGCGGGCAAGTTCCCGTTCACCGAAAGCGATTTGCTCGTCGTCAAACTGCCGGACAATAACCAACCGCTCCTGACGATTACGAAGGCGCTGCTCAGCGGCAAGATCAACATTCACTACACGTATCCGCTGCTCATCGGCGTCGGTCCGATGGGCAACACCGCCTTGGCCATGCACGTCGATGACATCGAACACGCCGCCCACACACTGCAAAATCAAGGCTTCACTCTCTTCGGCGAAGACGACCTGAAGGAGTGATTCCCGATGAAACGGATTGCGGGTGTCATCCTCATCCTCGTTTTGATTGCGGCGGCATTCATTTATTTCATCGAACAATCGACCTGTTACATTCCACGTCCAAAGTCAATGCCGAGAATCATCTGGACCTACGAAGCACCGCAACGCGGGGGCTTCGTTGCGACGCCGTGGGTCGAGGGGGATACCATCTTCGCGTCGGCGGTGTTGACGCAAGGGTTGCGGCTGACGGGTGGGGGTGTATGCGATCGATCCGGTGAACGGCGTGCAGAAATGGGCCTTCACCGCGGGTGGTTCGATGCGACCGTCGGCGTCGGCGCCGGTGCGGTCGGGGGATCGGGTTTATGTCGGCGAGGGGATGCACGCCAACTTCGTGTGCAACCTGTACTGCTTGAACGCCACGACCGGCGTGCCACACTGGAAGTTTCAAACTGGCGACCACATCGAATCAACACCGACGGTCGTGAGCGATGCCGTTTTCTTCGCCGCCGGGAATGATGGCGTGTACGCGCTGAATGCAACGACAGGTCAAAAGTTGTGGCAATTCATGGCTGACTTGCACATTGATGCCAGCCCGTTCGTGGCAAATCAGCGAGTGATTGTCGGCAGTGGACCGAGTCGCTTGTTCAAGACTCTGCAAGTCGTGGCGCTCGATGTCAACACCGGAAACCCATTGTGGCGAACCGCCGTGGACATCCCCGCCTGGGGTTCACCGCGAGTGGCGAAAGGCCGCGTGTATGTTGGCCTCGGCAACGGCCGCATGACCGAACCAGTCAAGCCACCCGAGACCCCGGCGGGGGCGCTGCTCTGTCTGGATGAAGCCACAGGGCGGGAGTTGTGGAAGATCAAGACCGCCGATGCGGTCTTCCAACAACCGACGGTTGATGGCGAGCGAGTTTACTTCGGCACCCGTGATGGCTACTTGTATGTGGCCAACGGCGAAACCGGCGAAGTGATTCATCGCATCGCAATGGGCGGGCCGATTATGGCCCCACCGACGGTGGCAAATGGTCGGGTGTATGTGGTCACAATGACCGGGTTGCTAAAATGCTTCAACCGCACCGACGCCACGGAGATTTGGCAGTTCGACATTCAGCAGCACACCAAAATGGAACCGCTCGTGATCGCCGCACCTCGTGTACACGATGGTAAACTATACGTTGCGGCGGAACTAGAAGGCGGCGCCGGACGGACCGCGACTCTGTACTGCATGCAACCTTGATCGTTCACAACGATGGAATCCCGAATGCGTTCTTCGAGACTGATTCGTCGCGTTTGTATCAGCATCGTTTTTGTCGTGGCGTGCGGCGCTGTTGCGTATTTTTTCGACCCGGATCGGCGGCTGCAAGGAATCGTCAACGGCTACCCGTCGTTCCAAGGGCGTTCGGCGTCGGCGTGGCGAGTGGACTTGAACACCAAGGATGACGTTCAACGGTCGATCACATTCGACAAGCTGAAAAATGGCAAAGCGGACGCGGTGCCGGTGCTGGTGTGGGTGTTGCGGTCGGGCGGGCAGTCCGAAGCCCGTTGGCACGCCGCAGATGTTCTCGGGCAGATCGGTGTTGATAGTCGTATCGCGGCGAACGACCTGATTGCTTTGCTCGATGATACCGACCCGTATGTGAAGACCACGGCGCTCAAGTCGCTGTCCCGCCTCGCCCCGAAGGCGACCGAACCGCTGCCGGCGGAACTCGGTGGCGTCGTGCCTGCTCTCGTGGGTAAATTCCCGGAGGTTGAAGCAATCCGTGTGGTCGCGGATTACAAACGGCACGGCGCGGAAGCGGTTCCCAAGTTGACGGAGTTGCTGTCCCACCCGGACGCCGCCGTCCGCTGGAACGCGGCCCGGACCCTGGGGAAAATCGGCGAGCCAGCCAAGCCCGCCATCCCGGCCATCATTGCCCAATTCACCGACGACGTGACGCTCGTGCGTGAACATGCCGCCGAAGCACTGGGTGACATCGGACCCGTAGCCGCCGAGGCGATTCCGCTCCTCATGAAAGCGCTTCAGGATAAAGAATGGAAAGTCCGCCGGGATGCGGTTCGATCACTGGGGCAAATCGGCGCGGCCGCCAAAAGTGTGTTGCCCCAAGTGCAAGCGCTGAAGTCCGACCCCGAAGCCGAGGTCCGCGAAAAAGCGACGGACGCCGAACGCAAAATCGACCCGAGCTTGGCCGGCAAACAGGGGAAGTGATTGGTCACCTCCCCCACGTCAACGTGAACGCGGCGTCGGATTCAACACGTCAAAAGGGTTGGAAGAAGTAGATCACCCAGAGCGTGATGGCGAAGACTTGCAAACCCAGGCCGACGGCTAACCACAACCAGATGCGACCGCTTTTGGTTTCCCGTTCGGATGACGCAAGGGGTAAATCCTCTTCCAGGGAGTCCGGGAGTTCGGTGCCAGCCGCGTCGTACCCGGTGGGGTGCAGGGGGGATGATTCTTGCCACTCGGTGTAGCCGTCCGGTGTGAGCGGTTCCACGTCGAGTTTAGGTGACGCAATCGAACCGATTGTCCTGTTGATTGTGTTTGTCGCATCTGTTGCCGGGTTGCGGGGGTTTGCGTCTCGGTACGGCATTTGAATCGGTTTCAGGTCTTGGGGGAAACCGGCTTCGAGGACGAGTGCGTCGGACGAAGACCCTGGCAACGAAACTTCGATCGGGTCCGAAACGAGCGGTCGGTCCGTGTTCAACGCTTCATCGACGAGTTCAGCCAGGGGGGTGCTACCACCCGATGCCGGTCCGGACGGCGAAGCCGTTTTCCGCAGCGTGTCGATGAGGTCTTCCACCGTGGGGCGGGAGTTCGGGCCGGTCGAAAGCAGGGCGTAAACCAGTGCGACCAGTTCCGTCGGCAGGTCGGGCCGGAGCACCTCCAAACGCGGGAAGGTTCCTGTTTCAATCGCACTGCGAATCGCACTGACCGAGTTTCCGAGGTAGAGCGGTTGGCCGGTGAGCAAGTAATAAAACGTCGCACCCAGTCCGTACACATCCCCGGCCGTTGTCGGCTCCGCAACGCTCAATCGTTCCGGGGGAAGGTACGCAATCCAGTCCGCGGCGTTGGTCTCGGAGGGGGTCCAATCGTTGAGCGCGGGACGACTCGGAACAAGCCCCAGTTCCGCGAGTTTCAACTGGGCGTTGGCGCCAGGCCGGGATCGGGGTCTGCCGTCCGCCCGTAGTTTTGACATCGGTGTCAGCGGCCCGACGTGAATCGTGCCGGGCCGCACTTCACCATGCACGATGCCCCGTTGGTGGGCCACGTGGAGTGCGGACGCGGTTTTGTGGACGTACTTCGTTGCCAAGTCCGCCGGCATCGGGCCAATGTCCGCGACGAGTGTTTGCAAATCACCCGCGTCAAACGGGTCGAACACGACGAACACATCCTCCTTCCAAACACCGACTTCCAAGAAGTTAACCACGTGGGGGTGGTAAACACGGTTGGCAACGATCGCGCGTTGGACAAAGTCGCGGGTGTTGTCGGCGGGCGGGAGCCAGTCGGCGCGAATCAATCGCAACGTGACCATCATTTGCAGCGACGGATGAACGGCCCGATAGGTCGTTCCACCCGGACACGGGCCGATTTCATCCACAAGCGGATACCCCGCCACCACCAGTTGCTCCGTATGCCCCGCCCGAATCCGCCCCACTTGAAATGGACTCAGCAACCCGCGCGCCACCAGGGAATCGCAAAGCTCGGCTAGGTTCTGGTGCGGCCTGTGGGAGGTCGCCAACAACTCATCAACAACGTCTGCGGACAACAACCGATTTGCGCGTGCGAACCCAAGAAAGGACGAAACAGAATCAAATGACATGGTTCAACATCTCAATCGGATCGGAAGGGAATGGAATCAATGCAGTCGATTCTACCCACAACACCCGTCGTCGGACATGACACTTCGGGGACCGCGTCGGTCGGAGTGGGTGTGGGTCTGGCAAAATTTTCCGGCACTCGTTCTGGAACGGGTTTTCGGCCCTGAAAGGGTCGTCCCTTAGGAAAATCCCTTGTGGGTGCTCTGCTCACCCTCACTGCCTGAACAGGAAGATTCCGGCAACTAAGCCAAAGTACAGGAGCATACCCACCGCGTAGAACAGCCCGAGGCAGAAGCCGACGATCGCGCAGATTTTCCCGCCGTGCGTGTTGCTACGGCCTTTGGGGTTCATCTCGCCGGCGTCCATCGCCCGGAGATCGTTGTTCGCCATCATCCACGCGACGACGCTCAGGGGAAGTGGGAGAAACGGACAGAACGTGCTGATCGTGATGCTGACTATGCCCAGCGTCAAGATCAGCCCGGCGCGGTGTTCGCGTTCATAGTCGGCGCGTTCGCGGCGACGGGGGCGGTCGTCGTCGAACTCGTCTTCAAACTCGTCCGGTGAATTGTCGCGCCGATCCGGCGGTTGGTCATCGCCCCAGTCGCGGCGTCGGCGGGGCGGGTCTTGTTCGTCTGGCATGGCAAACCTCGTGCGGGTTAGCGTCGTGGTGGATCGGCTGCGGAAGACAACGGTGTCTGGCTCAAGTCAATCTCGACGGTGGCGTCCCCATTGTTGTTCGCTTGGTCGGCGATGTCCTTGAGGCGTTGGTGCGGATCGACCATCGGCAGTTCGATGTGCTGGCCGGAACTCATGAGTTGGCCCCACGCATTCCACCCTTCGACGTGCAAGCAAACCGCCTTAATCGCCGCCATGAGTGGCATGGCCAAAAACAACCCCGCGATGCCCCAGACCAGGTGCCAGAACAGGCAAGCTAGCATCACGGTTGTGGCGTTCAGGTCCATGCTCCGCCCCATCACCCACGGCACGACGAGGTAGCCTTCGACGGTCACGACAACCGTGTAAAACACCAAAATCCCGACCATCGTATCGGGGCGACCGGAGATAAGCGCTTCG
>JANLRE010001015.1:0-11754 GCA_031368205.1 Fimbriiglobus sp.
AAATGATGTCCGCCTGACCGGGAACCGCCGGGTGGTTCTGAGGCGTGTTCGCCACCACCATGACGTGGTTGCCGGCGGTGTGCTTGAAGAAGTAATAAATCCCTTCTTCTTCCATGAGTCGGGAGGCGAAGTTGAAGTCGGTCTCCCGGTATTGCACACAGAAATCCCGTGGATCGAACGTGCCCGAAAGCTTGTACTCGACATCGAACCCGGCGAACACTTTCTTCAAAATGTCCGGCACGGTGATGTGCTGAAAAATCCGGCTTTGACTTCGCTTGCTGAGCAACCAAACTTGGGGCACAACCTCCAGGCGGTAGTCCGTGAAGTCCGGGTCACTTTCCCCCTGCGTCAGCCGAACGCAAATCCCGGAGAAGAACCGGGCCGCGTTCTTGGGCATCTCCAGGCGGACCGAAACCGGCTGCCCGATCAGCTTGTCGAACGCGACCGTGGTTTGGCGAGAGGTTTTAGTGTCGATGGTGTACCGAAACGGTTGCGACAAGCCTTCCGTGCCGTGCAGCCCCATTGCCAGCATCACATCTTGGCCCAACGGCGTGCTGATGATGAGTGGTCGACCGGCCTGAATGTATGAATTGGCCATATCGATCTCGTGCTTCGATCTACGGTGTCGAGTCTTTGTGAGTATACGCCACACAAAATCGGGTAGCAAGAGACAGAACGTCCACGCCTCTGTCTTGGGTGTAACTAAAATCTCTGGGCAACTGAAAAGAATGTTCACCGCACAGCGACTGTGTTGGGAATTCAGCTCGTTTTTCGACGTAAAGCCTGAATTTCCAACGCAGTCGCGTGTGGTCTACGACAGACAAGTCGCAGAGGCACCGAGAAATCTATAAGTGTTACACAGATATGCCGAAATCCAAAACCGATGACGAAAACACGAAAGTACGAAAGCGCGAAACAATCCATATACTCTAACACTCAGACCTAATCGGGTTTTCGGCCCTGAAAGGGACGTTCTGTCAGCCCAGGGCCATGCCCTGGGGACCGGGCTGGGGGCCGAGTAACGATCTGGTTTTCGGCCCTGCCTCGACCGTTCCATCCCGACGCTGGCCACACGCATAGCCGTCCCTTCCCTCGTTCCCAGGGCATGGCCCTGGGCTGACAGAACGTCCCTTTTCAGGGCCGAAAACCAAGAGAAACCACTTGCCCGAAAAATTTGCCAGACCCGTGGTGAAGCTGGTTTTGTGTAGCCCAGAGATTTGCGTTCAACCTCGTCGTCGGTTCGGCGAGATTCGTTTTGGCGATCGGGATTGTTGCTAAACTATCAGCACCATGCCGTTCGGGATTCTTGCCTCGTTTCATCGAGCTTTCATGATTTACGCCGTGCGCTGTTCGTCGTGTCAAAACTTGTCGCGGGTCAGTGCCGATGCACTCGGGCAGATGGTGGGCTGCCCCCATTGCGGGATTTCGTTTGTTGCGGAAGCGGTTGCGGAAACGAGCACCGTAGCGACACCGAACCCATCTCGACCCGTGCCAGCGCAGCCCGCACGAGCGCGGCCCCGGCGTGACGTGCCAGTGGTGTATCCAACGAAGCACAATTCACACGCACACGATGAGGAAACCGAACAGCCCGGCCCCACGCCGATCTTGTTTGGCATCGCATTGCTACCCTTCGGTGTGCCGTTGTTGTGGCTGATTGGACCGTTCGTCGGGATCAAAGAGCCGGTCTTTTCGTTCGCAACCCCCGTCGCGCTGGCAGTCGGGTTGGCGGGGTTGTGCTTGGGCATCGCGTATGCCGCCGCGTGGAAGACCAGCACGAAAATCAAAGCGATGATGATGCTGATCCTGCTCGGTTACGGCACGGCGGGCTTTCTTTACTTCTTGAAGAAAGAATGGGCACAAGAGGTTCGCAAACACATCGGCCCGGCGAACCTCGAATGGAAGGACTTCCAGCCACCCGAAGACAAGGCGTATAGAGTCAGCGTACCTGGCATTCCAAAACTCGTGAACGTCAGTCCGCTCCCGAACTGGCCGCTGAAAAGCTTTTGCATTGCCCGTGATGAGAACAACCGCAACGAAGTCTTGCACATCAGCTACGAAATGGCCCACGGTTCCCCCGCCGAATCTGTGGCAGCGCGTGCGATCAAAGATGACGAATGGTTCACCGCCGTTCGCACGGCGGTCCTGGAAGTGACCCAAGGCGAAATCACGGCGGAGCGGGAGGTCAAGCAAGACAAACACATGGCCCGCGAATACACGCTCACCCTGCCGGACGGCGCGACCAACCGCATCGTCCGCGTGATCCGCGTCCGCACCCAGAACAAGGCCTACTACCTCGCCGTCGAAGGCGCCTTCATCCCCGCTGATGCGAAGTACGTGCGGAAGTTTTTCGACTCGTTTACGTTGGTTCAGTAATACCGCATCATGAGGTGCCGTGATGAAGTTTCGCGCCAAGCGTTGGGTTCAATTCACGGTTTTGTTTATCGTGGCATTTTCGCTGGTCGCATGGTTCGTCTTGCGCGAGCAGACAATCATGACTTTGTCAACCAGTCAGGTGAGTTCGGTTGTCATCCACGAGATGGATTGGATTGGAGACGCACCGAAAGAGTTCATCACCTCGGACGATCCACAATCCATAGCATCGTTGATCGAAATGCTCCAGTTGGGAAGTCCAACATCATCCCATAAGTGCCTCCACGTTGGGACAATCACTTTGACACTACCCCAAGGGACGAAAAAAACGGTGCTGTACCTACCGGGGCACAATGACGCCTACTACGAGTACATTTCGGACGGGAAATGTTACCGAGTTCCACGAGAGCAATTCGTCGATGCAATGAAAAAACTTAGAATGAATGTACCGTTGAAGTGCAACTGATATGGGAATTGAGAAATCCCCGGAGCTTGGAAGAGTGGGGGTGCCCTGAGCCGCGCCTTCAGCCACTTATGGCTGCTTCTTCCGACCTGACCAAGTTCATGACATCCAGCCGGTCAGGCCCCCACCCATCCAAGCTCCGCAGGACTATTTCGCGTCTGCTTCGCCAAAAAGGTTTGCCGTCAGCAATTGGTCCAAGCTGTACGGGCAGTCTACTGGAAAATCCGCAGTTGTCTTCCCCGTTTCCACAACCGCCCGCTTGACAGCTTTCATATAGCACGCCGGAAGAACCGATTCGGCGTGGTTGTAAAGCACGCCACGACCGAGTAATCCTTCCAACTCCTGGCACTGTTCGATGATCGTCGCGTGCCAACTTCCAGACCGTCGATCCGGTTGATGAACCCACTTCAACACGTGGGCTATAAGAACAATGAGTCGGCTCTCGACTTCCCGTCGGTCGCGCTTGGCCATGTCGGACAGGTACTCCGACAGATTCTCGGTGTCGAGTTGGTCGTACAGACCGCGTCGTACCAGATCGGAAGTCGCCTCCAACCAAGCCGTTTCGTCCACTTCGTAAAGCGCTGCCAACGTGCTGCTGGTTCGCTGCACCATGACACGATCCTCATCACCGAATTACTTCTTCGTCTGGCCACGGGCGAAAATACTGGCCACGAAATTTAGGATGTCGGTCGCACTCGATTCGTTATAGCCGTAGTTGCGAATCAGGCGACTCTTCACCACGTCGATTTTCTCTTGGGTGGCGCGATCGACGACGTTCGACACCAAACTGGTGAGCTTGATCGTGTCCTTTTGGTCCTCGAACAGCTTGAGTTCCAGCGCCTTTTGCAGCCGCTCGTTGGTCTTGTAGTCGAACTTCTTACCGTCGATGGCGAGTGCGCCGATGTAGTTCATGATCTCACGGCGGAAGTCGTCCTTGCGGCCTTCGGGGATGTCGATTTTCTCCTCGACGGACCGCATCAGCCGTTCGTCCGGTTCTTCGTAGTTGCCGGTGTAGCGGTTGCGGACCTTTTCCCGTTGGGTGTACGCCTTCACATTGTCGATGTAGTTACCGCACAGCCGCATCAGGGCTTCTTCGTCGGCGGCGATGGCCCGCTGGACTTCGTTTTTGACGATGTCTTCGTACTCCTCGCGGACGGTGGAAAGCAGTTCCTTGAAGTGGCGGTACTGTTCCTCGTCTTTAAGCAAGGCGTGGTGGCGTAACCCCTCTTCGAGTTCCTTCATCACCATGAACGGGTTGATGTTGTCCTCGTCCGGGTGAACCACGAGGGCGTTCGAGATTTTGTCCTGGATGTACCGTGGGCTGATGCCGGCCATGCCTTCATGGGTGGCTTCGCGTTTCAATTCGATAACGTTATCTTCGGTGAAGCCTGGCATCGTCTTGCCGTTGTAGAGCTTCAGCTTCTGCAACATTGTCAGGCTGGCGTGCTTCGGCGGAGACAGCCGCGTCAACACCGCCCACATCGCCGCCACCTCGATCGTGTGCGGGGCGATGTGCTTGCCCTTCACCTTTTCGACGTTGAAGTCCTTCTCGTAAATCCGCACCTCGTCCCGGAGCCGCGTGACGTAGGGGATGTCGATCTTCACGGTGCGGTCCCGCAACGCTTCCATGAATTCGTTGCTCTGCAACCGACGGTATTCCGGCTCGTTGGTGTGCCCGAGAATCACTTCGTCGATGTCGGTTTGGGCGAACTTCTTCGGCTTGATCTTGTGTTCCTGCGACGCACCGAGCAAGTCGTACAAGAACGCCACGTCGAGCTTCAGCACCTCGATGAACTCGATGATGCCGCGGTTGGCGATGTTCAATTCGCCGTCGAAGTTGAAGGCGCGGGGATCCGAGTCACTCCCGTACTCCGCGATCTTGCGGTAGTTGATGTCGCCGGTCAGTTCGGTGGAATCCTGGTTTTTCTCGTCCTTCGGCTGGAACGTGCCAATGCCGATGCGGTCTTTTTCACTCAGGACCAGCCGGTAAACTCGCACTTCCTGCCGGAGCATTTCGAGGAAGTCGCCGTTGTACTTCGCCAACCGCACCCGGTACTCGTACCGGCTGTACGGGCAGAGGTCGCCCTTGATGCGGATTTCATAGCTGTGCGGTTTCGCACACTGGTCGTTGAGCATCAGCAAAATTTGCGCGCGGTGTTCTTCCGGGATCAGTTGCAACGGCTCGCCGTGCATGGGGTCTTTGGTCCACGTGCCGTCGTCGTTCTTCCACTTGAAGCTGAACAGCATGCCGTTGTCGGTCCGCGAATATTCTTCGATGCCCCGCTTCAGGAGCCGGGCGATCGTCGATTTCGCCGACCCCACCGGGCCGTGTAACAGAATCACCCGGCGTTCGGTGCCGTACCCGAGCGCCGCACTTTTGAACGTGTTCACCAGTTGCATCAACGGTCGGTCCAGGCCGTAAATGCCATCGGAGTGCCGCGAGGCGAATTCGGTGAAGAACTTGCAGCGGGTGAGCTTCTCTTTGTTCTCGTAAACGTCCTCGACGCCGTGCGACAAAATCATGTCGTACACGCGCTGGTACGCCGTGCGTGTGACGCCAGGGGTGTCGAGGACGATGTTGAGGTACTCGTCGAACGTCCCTTCCCAGTTCAGCTTTTTGAAATCGGTGAGATCGAGTTTACTGCGAAGGGTATCCAGAATCGCCTGGGCTCGGGCCATGCGTGTGTCTCCTCAATGAAGGAACTTCGCGGGATTAACCGCGACAAACAGCAATGATGGGCACGTCAAATCAACAGAACGCAGCGGGGAGAAGACCAGTCGGGCACAGAAGCTTACCACCCCAAGCCCCGGTCCACAAATTGTTAGTCGCTCGCGTTGCCGCATTCTACCCCCATTCCCGAGTTGTTCCAAGTAAAGACTCAGTCTGATTGATCGGAGGGTGTATCGAAAAAGCTACGGGCCGTTGAAAACCAGATTCACCGCAGAGGGCGCAGAGCAATCCAAAACAATTTGAATGGATTGCTCTGCGCCCTCTGCGCCTCTGCGGTGAACGTTCTTTCTTTGCCCCCCCAGAGAATTTAGCGGCATCCCGAATCGGAAATTGAAATCGTTGGGTTGACAGCAGGCCGCAGTTCCGGGTATCCGGTACGTTATGGGCCGATTGTTCACGCTAATTCTGGTGTCTGTTTCCCTCACGATCACGGGGTGTATGCCGGCGTGGCTATTCCCCCGCAAGCGGCCGGACGTTCGCACGAACCGCAATCACCCGGACGCCACCCCGACGCCTGCCACGGAGAACATTCCCGCGCGGCCTCCCGTTGATGGGCTACCCATTGCGGTCGAACCGGCGACGCCGTCGCGCAAGCCAGTGAACATCCTGGCGCTGTCTGGTGGCGGTTCTTATGGGGCGTACACGGCAGGGGTCTTGAACGGCTGGTCCCGGTCAAACACGCGCCCGGAGTTTGACGTGGTGACCGGGATCAGTACCGGGGCATTAATCGCACCGCTTGCATTTCTCGGGCAAAAGTACGACTTCGAGATGCGCCGAGTTTACAACGAAGTCGGACAACGCGACGTCTTCCGCATTCGCTATTGGGCGACGATTCCGTTTCGGGATTCCGTCGCCACGTCGGCCCCGTTGCGGCGAATTGTCGAAAACGGCGTGACCGATGAAATGGTCATCGCTATCGCCGCAGAACATCGCAAAGGCCGTCGGCTTTACGTGGCCACAACGCAACTGGATAGTCGGCGCGCGGTGGTCTGGGATCTGGGTGCCATTGCGGAAAGGGGTGCTGGCTCGCGGCAGTTGATTCACGACATTTTGCTGGCTTCCTGTTCGGTGCCGGGTGTGTTTCCCCCCGTGCCGATTGATCTCGAATTGGACGGCAAGCCCTACACCGAAATGCACGTCGATGGCGGCGTGACCGCCCCGGTGTTTGTCCCGCCCCACGTGCTTCAAGACGCGGGTCCGGGTGCGAACCTCTATGTCATTGTGGCCGGGAAGTTCTTTCCCGAAGTGGCCCGCGTCCAACCCCGCGTGTTGAAAGTCCTGAGTGCGTCCGGGGGTGCCCTGATGCACGCCCACACCCGCAGCGATGTCTCGAATCTTTATCACATGGCGCAACTCGGTGGTTTGAACTTCCACGTCGTTTCGCTCCGTCAAGAATTCGCGGCGTATGACACCGGCATCGGCTTCGACCCGAACGAGATGAACCGCCTCTACGTCGAAGGCGTGCGTGTCGGCATCGCCGGTCCCATCTGGCAAAACGGCCCGCCCGAACGCAGCCCCGGCGACAACGCCGAAATCCGCACCGGCCCCCGGTTCCGCACCGTGCCGTAAGAAAGCAGTGGATAGTGGATAGTGGTGAGTGGGTAGCTAAGATGATGAATGCCATGCCCAGCCCCATCTATCTCGATTACAACGCCACGACGCCGGTTGACCCGGTGGTTGCGGATGCAATTGCGCGGTCGTTGCGGGAGGACTTCGGCAACCCATCTAGTTCGCACTCGTTTGGTCGGACTGCGAGTGCGGCGATTGAAAAGGCTCGGGAGCAAGTAGCGGCGTTGATTGGTGCGGAGCCGGATGAAATCGTGTTTACGGGCAGTGGTACGGAGGCGACCAATCACGCGATCATGGGGGCGTGCCAGATTGCGCGTCCGGCATCGCCGACTTGGCGGGCCTGGGTCCGGAATTGGAACACCGATACCGTGACGCCGGAGCGGTGTCACGTCATCACAACGACCGTGGAACACCCGGCCACACTACACACCGTGGACTACCTCCGCCGCCTTGGTGCGAGAGTGACCTTCGTAGAAGTCGATCAACACGGTCTACCCGATCCGAGTGCGTTTCGAGTGACAAGTCTCGGCATGTCGAAACGGATTGTCACGGTGATGCACTCCAACAACGAAACCGGCACGCTGATGTCGATCCGCGAGATTGTTGAAGTGGCACGCCAGTCCCGTTTGCCCACGCTGATCCACACGGATTGTGCGCAATCGTTGGGTAAAGTCGCGGTGAACGTCAAGGAACTCGGGGTCGATTTGCTGACCATCGCCGGGCACAAGTTGTACGCCCCGAAAGGCATCGGCGCGTTGTACATCCGCCGTGGTGTGAAGCTGGAACCGCTGATTCACGGCGCCAGCCACGAGAGCGGACGACGCGCCGGGACGGAGAACACGCCGTACATCGTCGGGTTGGGTGTGGCTGCGGAACTGGCCCGCGAAAGTTTGCCGACTGCCACGGAAAAGCTGAAGCAACTCCGCGATCGGCTGTATCAAAAACTGCTCGACGGTTTGCCGGGGAAAACCTCCCTGAACGGCCACCCGGAACTACGGTTACCGAACACCCTGAACGTCAACTTCCACGGCCACATCGGGCCACAATTGCTCGCCAAAGTCCCCGAAATCGCCGCCTCCAACGGTGCCGCCTGCCACGAAACCAAACACGGGATGCAGTTCACGCCATCGGCGGTGTTGTGCGCGATGCGGATACCCCCGACCGCGTCCATCGGCGCGGTACGCTTAACCGTCGGACGCTACACCACCGAATCCGAAGTCGATCGCGCCGCCGAACTCTTGATCCACGCAGCGAAGCAAACGTGAGTTGGGAACAAGGCGGTTTAACTGACGCCCAATTCACTCCGGCGTTCGCAATTGACCAGATTCCAACCCCACCGTATTATCCCGCCGCACTCGGCAAGCTGAGAGGCTTGTTTTGTTGCGGTGGCGGGGCTTGCTCATAGCTCTGCTGATGTTCGGTTCCTGGCGGCCACGGATGGCACGGATGGGACTTTTGCGGAGTTGGCTGATTCGCGGCCTGATCCTTGCGGGAATCGCGGGGGTCATTAGCGGCATTTGGGTCATGCAAGACTGGGTCAGCCCGGATCGGGTTCGGGATGCGCTCATTACGGTGTTGCGTGACCAGATGCCGGATGTGGACGTTGAAGTCGAGTCGGCGAACCTGCGCCTGCTCGGTGGAATTTCCATCACGAACCTGACGCTCACGCACAAGGGTGAATCGCAGCCGTTTTTCGTCGCCCCCTCGGCGACCATTTCCCACGACAAAGAACAACTCATTCGCGGCCAACTCGTCGTCCGCAAAATTGAATTGGACGACCCGACAATCCGCATTTCTCGTCGTGCCGATGGGACGTGGAATCTGCCGGTTTCGGCACGCTCCGATTCGTCCATGAATCCAGTGCCGACGCTGTTAGTCCGGAACGCGACTGTCAACATTGCCGATGAGCGGCCGGATGGGTTTCCGCCGGTTGTGATTGCGAATGCGAAACTCAACCTGCTGAATGACCCCGTTTCGTTGCTGAAAATCGACGGCCAGTTCACAGTCTCGCCGTCGATCAACGGACACCCCGGTGGACTAACTGTGCCGATGACGATGTCCGCGAAGGTCAACCGGCTTGATCAGACGGCATCGGTGCGAATCGAAGTGGCGGATTTGGCCCTGACGCCGGATTTGGCACCAGCCTTCGCCAAACTGCACCCCGCTGCCGGGGATCACCTGTCTCAATTCAGCGCCCATGTTGGCATCAAAGCGGATCTGAAAATCGACCCCGCCATGCCATTGAAGTACGACCTAAAAGTGGAAGTCCGTGAGGGGCGGTACGAAGATGCCGCGCTGCCTTGGCCACTGGAACACATCGCGGCTGTTGTGCAATTCAAAGACAACAAGCTCACGGTGGAAAAAGGGACCGCGCGATTCGGCAAAGCGAGCATTGACCTGAGCTTGGAAACGAAACCGCTGGCCGCGCCCCAACTCGCGGGGGCAAGCTCTCAACAACCGATTGCTACGCCTGCAATCATCTTGGTCCAAAATCCGATTCCTCCGGTCACGGTGCCGCAACCGCTTCCCCCAACAGTCCGTGCTGCCGAACCCACGCCGAGTTTCTGGGACACGATCGAAGACAAGCTGGATCGACTCAACATTCAGGTTCATGAGTTGCCGCTGGATGACGAATTGTTTGCGAAATTACCCAAACGAGCGAACCGTGCGCGAACCATGTTTAGTCCGACCGGGACGATCGACCTGGGTATTATTTTGTCTCGGACGCCGAGTGGGTTGAAGCAAGAAGTCGAGGTCCGGCCCAACCGGCTGGCCATCGTGTACGAGAAGTTTAAGTACCCGGTTCAAGAACTGAACGGGTCGGTCAAAAAAATTGCCACCGTGGACGGCAAGGATGAATTCCGCGTTCAGATGTCGGGGAGCGCGGCGAATCGGCGTGTGGAGTTGACCGGGCGCATTGGGGGCGAAGGTCAAGACCCGTTGATTGACTTGAAGCTCTCCGGTGTGGATTTTCCGATTGATCAAAAACTCATCGCCGCGATGCCGCCGAAGTACGCCACATCGCTGGGGAAGTTGCAGGCGAACGGGCGGGGGGATTTCGTCGTCGAAATTCGCCAACCCCAAGACGTGAACCGCTGTGAAAACACCTTCCGAATCCGGCTCTACGACGGCACCATCAACTACACTCACTTCCCGTATTCGCTGTCGAAAATCCGTGGCCGTATCTTCATTCGGGTCGCCGCCGTGGCGCCGGATCGCCCGCTCCGTCCGGGTATGCCGCTAGGTCCAATCCTTGACACCGATCGTGTCGAACTCCGTGATTTTGAAGCGGTTCACGCGAACGGACGACTCTGGGTGAATGGCGACGATGAACCGCTGCCGGGAACGGACGACCGCAAACTGACCCTGCATTTGCAAGGCGAAAATCTGCCACTTGATGACGACTTCAGGACGGCACTTGCCACGTTAAAAGTCGGTAATGCGTGGCAGACGCTCGCACCACGGGGGCAGATTACGTTTGGCGCCGATGTCGAAATCATCGAACGTGGCACCCCAATTCCAACCGCAACGGCACTCCTGAGCAACGACCCCAGCCGTTTGGTTGTCCCCGTGACGACGAACGCCCTGCCCGGCGAACCGCCGTTCAACGCAGCGGCGGATTTGAAACTGACTGTCAACTTCAAAGGGCCGTCGGTCACGCCCGAATTCTTCCCCTACGATCTGGACGAGTTGGCAGGCGTGTTGCGGTACGCGCAGGGCAAAATTGATCTCGGGTGGTTCACCGCCAAACATGGTGCCAGCCAACTTGCACTGAACGCAGCCGAAATCCGTTTCGGGACGGAAAGCGAAGTTTGGGCGAACCTGGGCGGCATCTCGATGCGACCGTTCGTGCTGGATTCGGCACTCTTGAACGCCTTGCCTGCTAAAGCCCGCGAGGGAATCAAAGAACTGAACATCCACGGGCCAATGGATCTGACCGTGCGGCATTTAGTAGTGAAGATGCCTTCGCAGTCGTCACCGGGAAATGGCCCCGGAAATGGCCCAGGCAGTTTGGTCAGCCAGCGTATGCCGCTGCAACACCCTAACCGTGTGAGCCGTGCGCAAGCACCGACACCAGCCGATCCGATTCTGTACTGGAATGCGGAATTACGACTTCTCGGTGTGAACCTGGACACCGGGATTGATTGGCAAGATGTACACGGATCAATCGCATCGGTCGGCAAGTACGAGGGGACGCACCTCGGGGCAATTCTGGGGAATGCGTGGTTCGATCGGGCTAGCATTGCGAAACAGCCACTCACGAATGTGAAGATGACGTATCGCGTTCGCCCCCAACAACCGGACGTTGTGCGGCCCGGTTATTACACCGTGCCAGTCTTGGAGTTCCCGGACCTGTCGGCGAACCTCTATCAAGGCACGATCGGCGGCGAAGCACGAGTCGCTTTTGAGAACACGATCCGGTACAAAGTGTGGCTGACGGCGGCGGGTGTTCGACTCGATGAGTTAGCGACCAACTGTAAACTCGGAACCGGCGCCGAACTTCGGGGATTAGCTCAAGGCAAGTTGTTGTTGGAAAACGTCCAAGATGCCAAGTCCGGACTCTATGTCCTGACTGGCGCGGGGCAAATTGATGTGCCGAACGGACGGATGTACAACTTGC
>JANLRE010001028.1:0-5282 GCA_031368205.1 Fimbriiglobus sp.
TCATGGGCTTTCGCCCGGAAATTGTGTTCAGCACGTCGCCAATCCGCCCCTTGGCGTGGTGGATTTTCGCTCGCGCTTCATCTGCGGGAACGCCGCCGAACTGGGCCACGATCGCGGTCTTCACTTCGCCGTTGCAGCGTAACAGCAGGGCATCGGCAGCATCGGCGTCTACGCCGGTCACGGTGCGGACGATGCGGTTGGCGCGGGCCTTCAGCTTCTCGTTGCTGGCTTTCAGATCGACCATCAGGTTGCCGAAGGTTTTGCCCATCCGCACCATTGCCCCGGTCGTGAACATGTTCAGCACGAGCTTCGTCGCGGTGCCAGATTTCAACCGCGTTGACCCGCTGAGAATCTCCGGCCCGACGACCGGGATCACCGGCAAATCGACTTCGCGTTCCAACTCCGAATTGGTGTTACACGCCACCCCAATGGTGAACGCCCCAACCCGCTTGGCGTACCGGACCGCACCGAGCACATACGGCGTGCGACCGCTGGCCGCGATGCCGCACACGACATCGTTGGCCGTGAGGTTCAGTGCGACCAAATCGCTTTCGCCCAGTTGCGGTGAGTCTTCGGCCCCTTCGACCGCCCGGAACATCGCCCCCGGCCCGCCGGCGATCAGCCCGATGACTTGCTCCGGCGGGGATTGAAACGTCGGCGGGCACTCGGACGCATCCAACACTCCCAGCCGCCCAGACGTTCCCGCACCCAAATAAATCAACCGACCACCCCCAGCCAACCGCGCCGCAATCGCGTCAATCGCCTGGGCAATCGCTTGGCTCTGCGTGGCCGCCGCCGCCGCAATCGTGGCGTCCTCAGCGTTCATCAGGGCGACGATTTCAACCGACGTGAGTTCGTCCAGCCGGGCCGACGCCGGGTTGCGTGATTCGGTCTGAAGGTGTTGCAGTGGGTCCACGGCTACCGCGAGTAAGAGAGTAGAGGGTGTGAGTGGAGAGTGTGGAGAGTGGAGAGTAGCGAGTAGCTAGTGTCAGACAAGTCCGTCTTCACACTCATACACTCTACTCTCTACACTCACACTTTCTTTACTTCCTTCCCCAACACAACGCCACCAGCACCGTCGTGCCCGCACCGATCGGGGCATACCACGGCCACGCCAGGGCGATCGGTTTCGTTGTATCGGCGGGGAAGAGGTTCGGCAGGTTTGCGCGCATGACATCGGCGACGGGGGTGAGCGTCGGCAGCCAAACCAGCAGCACGGCCACGAAGCCGCACACCATGCCGATCAACGCTGACGTGGAACTGACCGGGTTCTTCAAGCTGCCGAGGATGAACAGGCCGAGCAGCAGCCCGGTTGTGAACCCGGCCACCGCCAGCACCTTCATCACCACGCTGCTTTCGCCGCTGAACTGGAACGCCGCATACGCCACGCCCATCTGGGCCACGCCCCACACCGCAGTCATGATTCGTGACAACAGCACATACCATTTCTCCGGGTGGTTGGGTCGCAGTGGGCGGTAGAAGTCGGTCACGAACGCATTCGACGAACTGTTTAAGGAGGAACTCAGCGTGGACATTGCCGCCGCCAACACCGCTGCAATCAACACGCCGACCACGCCGACGGGCAGTTTCGTGATGATGAACAAGCTGAACACCTCGTCGTTGCGGGCGCCTTCGGGCAGGTCAAATTGCCCGAGCGAATTCAGGGCGAACATGCCGATGCCCACGAGCAAGAACAGCGTGAATTGCAGCATCACCGTGATGCCACTCAGCACCAGGGCCAGCCGAGCTTGCCCCAACGACTTCGCGCACAAGTAGCGTTGCACCATCAGTTGGTCCGCCCCGTGCGACGCCATGCTGAACACCGCCCCGCCCAACACGCTGGCCCAAATGTTCGCCGACGACGTGTAGTCGAAGCCGAACTCGAACATCTTGAACTTGCCGTTCGCCTCGCCGATGGCCATGAGTTGGTCCCACCCGCCCGGCAGCAACCGCAGCACGAACACCCCCGCCAAGGCCGCCCCGGTGATCTTGATGACGAACTGAATCAGGTCCGTCCAGATCACCGCTTTCATTCCACCGAGATAGGTGTAGACGATCGTGACGATGCCCACGAACACGATCGCCAGTTCAATGCTGAAGCCGACGTATTGAATCAGCAACGCCGTCAGGAACAGCCGCAGGCCGTCCGCAATCGTGCGGGTAATCAGGAACAGCCCGGACGCCACCCGCTGCACCGACGGGTTGAACCGCTGCTGCAAAACCTGATACGCCGAGAACAGGTTGCCGCTCATGTACTGCGGCAACAGGAACCACGCCACGATGCACCGACCGATGATGTAGCCGATCGAAAGTTGCAGGAACGTCATGTTCCCGCCCTGGCGGTTAAACCCCAACCCCGGCACGCTGAGGAACGTCACCGCACTGGTCTCCGTGGCCACGATCGACATCAGCACGAGGAACCACCCGACGTTGCGGTCCCCCACGAAGTACGTCCGCAAGTCCTTCTGCTTGTTCGTGAACCACACGCCGAACAGCGTCATCGTCGCAATGTAAACGCCGACGATCACGAGGTCGATACTCGACAGCATGGGCAATCCGGGTTGGGGTAAGAGGACTATTTTTTGAGCGGCGGCAGCGGCATACGCACCACGAGATCGTCACCCTTAGGAAGGTCATCGAATGACATCCCGTTGTCATCCTGACCATTTTCGCCGACGCTGTAGAGCAGGTAACCGTTGTCGTCCGGTTGGTATATCAACGGTTCGCCCGAGAACAAATCCAGTGGGACGGTTGGCAAATACTTGGGTTGCAGTACGTCCAAAGTATCCGGGTATCGCCCGTTGTCTGCCTTGTATGCTGCGAGAGCACAAGCCACGCGGAAGTTCTGCAACCGTTGCTCACGGCGGTCATTGGCCTCGTATATCTTGGGGAGCGCGGGCAAGAGTAGCTTCACAAGAATGTTGGCGATCTTTGTACTTTTGCTGATTGGTGCTGTACCGAAAACTTGGACTTCGGCAAACTGTTCCAACATGTTTCCACCGGACACGGGCAAGTTGAGGAGTTCCTCTTTTAACTCCTCAATTGCTGCCACTCGTTCCGCACGATCCGGAATTCGACTGGCTTGCTCGAAGCGGTCGAACCAGTCGTTGCTAATTTGAAATATCAAATCCCAATCCCAGCCATCAATGGCGGCCAGTTTCGCGCGACTGGATTTAGGGGCTTCCTTATCGGTGGCTAAACTTTCCAGCACACCAAAGCCGCCACGGTAGAATTGCTGGACAATATTCAGATGCGTGATCCGATCAGTCAGCAAGCCTTTCGTGCCGATTGAGCCGGGCGCCGGCAGTCGCTGGAGGTCATCCATGAGAGCGCGAATCTTGTCCGCATTCAGTTGGGCGTGCTCCAAGAAGACCAAATCGCCTTCGAGGGCGACCATTTCCAGCACATAGCCCACCAGCATTTCGATCAGCGTCCCTGCTTGCATTTGCAGTCTGGCAAGGCGGTGAACGGTCATCAAGTCCGCCCACGCTTCGTCGTGCTTTCCTTCCGCCGTCTTCAGCATTGCACGCCGGACAAACGCCGCCGCAACTTCTCGGGTCTTGCCAAGTATTGGTAGCAGAGCATCAAGCAAAGTCCCGGCATTCTGATCACGGCGGGGGATAACGAGAGGATGAAAATACTTTGTGCAACGCGATGCTTGTTCAGCGATCACCATTGCTGCGGCATTCTTCTCCAACCACTCGGCGTAGAGCGGGTGGTCCTTGGCCGACCACGGTCGTTTGGTGACCGCGTCCATTTCTTGTTCGAACTCAGTGGTGCCCTGGCCGAACACCGATTTTCCTTGGGAGAACTTCACGAAACTTACAAAATCGTCCGGCGTCTCCGCTGGCCTCGGGACACCGAGTTTCTGGAAGTAACGCTCGTTAATCTCGAAGCCTTCCGGCTTTGGTCCGAGCACTTTCCAGATTAGCACAACCGCGTTCTCGTCCGGCTTCGTGTCTTTGCGAAGCCGCTCGTTCAACGCCGTCTCGTAATCGACGTAGCCCATCGAATCGAGCGGTCCGGTCAGATAGGTCGTCTCCGGGCTGATGGAGAACGCTGGCCTACGGTTGGAGGTGTCCACCCCCTCCCAGTAGTAGCGGTAGGCTAGCCAGAGGCTAATACTTGCCACGAAGACAATGACGCCGAACACCTTCAACAACTTCCGCATTTGCATTCTCCCAAGGCACTCGGTTAGTCACGGTATAGCAGATACGCTTCACGCCGTTCGCGGAAGGCTTCTATTGCGGTTGATACGTGGTGGAAGTGCGAGTTATTTTTTGAGCGGTGGCAACGGCATACGGACCACGATGTCATCGCATTGCAGATTGTCATCCTTGGTTTGGCCACCATCATCCATGCCGTTCTCGCCGACGCTGTAGAGCAGATAGCCCTTGTCGTCCGGCTTGTAGATCAGCGGCTTTGAGGCGAACAGATCGTCCGGTACTTTGTCGAGGTACTTCGGCGAGAGATCGCCGAGGGTTGCGGGGTACCGCCCGGACTCCTTGTGGTAGGCAGCGAGCGCAAACGCGATGCGGAGATTGCGCTGCTGTTGTTCCAGGCGGTCGGTTGAATCTTGTATTTTCATGACGGCTGGCGCCAAGAGGCCGATCATTAACTCACCAATCTTTTGGCTGATTCGGTTTGCGAGTTGGGGGTCAAGAGTTTTCACCAACTGTTTGATTTGTTGGTCGTCTTTGAGCCTGGCTTTCATCTTGAGGAGATCGAGTTCGATCCCTTCCATTTTCTGGTGGCGTTCCGGTCGGGTCGGATGTTTCGACACTTCGGCGAAGCGATCGTACCAACCGTTTCCGGTCTTCATGACGGCTTCCCAATCGAATAAATCCAACTTCCGTTTCTGCTCGGCGTCCAGTTTTTTGGGCCTTCCATCGCTCACGGAATCAAACCCTTCACGCCTGACCGCTTGCACACAATCGAGGAATAGGATGCGTTCCGCGAGTGTCACTTTCTCGCCTAGTGTGGACATTGCTGGAAGGCTGGCCAGTGCCTTCTGGCAGGCCTGAAGCTTCTCAGCGTTGAAACCACAATGGACGATAAACGCAAGGTCCGCGGCGCAAGTGACCGACTCGCCGGCGAATCCGACCAGAAGTTCAATCAGGCACCCGCCCGACGCGATATGGCGAGATAGGCGATGTGCGGCCAACAGGTCATCCCAAGCCGCGTCCGGTTTCCCCTCGCCCAGTTTCAACATGGCTCGCGTGGCCAATGCCTGCACCACACTTCGGTATTTTCCCAAGTTCAACAACAAACCCCCGATCAAC